>CATPCN010000093.1 GCA_955652855.1 uncultured Chthoniobacterales bacterium
CGCCGCGTCGGGTGGCGTCCGAGAGCGCGCCGAAAGAGGCATCGAAGTGGGTTTGGCTATACTGAGCCATACGGTTCAGTATACAACATGGGTGACGGCGTGCAATGGGAGGCTGAGCGCCCGCTGCGTTGCCCGGCGATCCACCTAAACTCACGATCAACGGCGCAGCGTATACCGACCTGAGAGAAGTGCTCGGAGCGGATCGTCGGCAATACGGAAGTGATTCAGTTTGACGGGTTGTGCCGACTTGTAGAAGTGCCAGCGACCGATGCGTGACGGCTGATACTGGGGCGGGCAGTCGCCCAGTGTTTATGATTGTGAGCCGCACTTCGCACGCCTAAGGCGCAAACTTCCTTTTGAAGCAGGCTTATTCTAACGGCTATGACTAATTCGCTCCCTCCCTCAAAAAAACTCCACCCAAAAAGATTGGGTGGAGGGAAGACTAATCTTCATCAAGGATGTCGTCCAGGTTTGCAACGAGCACAAAGAGGCGGAAAGTGCGTTCATTGAGGTAATAACAGATGGCCCGAAGGACACCGATTATCCACCTCAAAGGTTTCCGCCACGGTCTCTGTTGCAACCGAGCATCGCGCGCTAAGGAATATAAACATTCCATATTGCCTTCCTCATTTCCCCAAGTAGTAAGAGTGCCCATGCTTTCGGGGAAGAAAAGCATGGGCACGGTGCTTCGAAATCTGAGTTGGGCGCGTGTTCCGGTTGTTTAGCCTCGCCGGATTGGAGGTTAGGATTTCAATGATCCGCGAACGTCAAACGTTCTGAAGTGCTATGTGAACTCCGCGCCGGCGGGCTGGTCGTGAATCGGCGCTCGGCGTTTCATACCTTGGGTGGTCGCGTTCAAACTTGGGTCCTTTCGGCCTCGGAGTTGCCCGAGCGCTCTTTGCCCGGAGCCGGATGAAAAAGGGCAGTGGACTCCAAGAAATCCACTGCCCGGTACAACTCAGTGTCGCGTCGATCGAACTTCGGTGATAGCCTTTACGAGCGTCCAGATGAGTCTTGGCATCACGATACAGGTGTCCTCCTTTTCACAGGTTCGCTCTACGTCAAGCCGAAGCTCTATTGGCAAGGAGCCTACAATTGCGTTCCAGTTGTGCAGAGCGATCCACACGAACAGGGGCAATTAAGGTGCCTTCCACTATGCGTTCATCCACGACATCCTCATCTTTTTTCACTTCTAGTTTGTCGGCCATACGGCCTCCATCGTTTTTTGCGTTACTAAAACCCCGCTCCCAACGGCAACAGCCCGCGCCACAAAAGCGCGTGCGGGAGCTGTTGCAGAATCGAGCGTGAGGGATGCGTTGGATGTCCGGTTGTTTAGCCTCGCCGGATCGGAGGTTAGGGAATCAAAGATCAGGTAGCGGCTTCCGCCTTAGTGAGCCGCAAAGGATGGTTAAGAGCGCCGTATCGGGTTCGGGACCTGAATCGAGAGCCCTTGACAGATCGAATATGTTTATTTCTTTTTTGTTCGAGGCTTCTCTTGTAGTCCCCAACTTCCTATAGTTTCGGCGAGTGCTTGTGTGCTTGCAAAGTCCCAACGGAAAACACCGTGACGCGATATCCCACTAAGTGCCTCTTTGGGAGCCCCGACGGCGACTTTGGCTAACGCTTTAAGTTCGGCCGCTTCATCGTCGGTCAACTCTCCGGGTTTATCTAGTAGTTGTAGAACCCTGTTGCGCTGGGAGGGGCTGAAGGGATTGGCGACGACGGCCGCCTTAGCCTTTTGTGTAAGGGAGGAAAGATACCTCAGACGGGCCTCGGGCGTGTCGAATGGGCGTAACAGTTTTATCTGCGGAGGTAGCACAACGCTTTTTGTGGGGTCCTCGAAGGGCGCGCTCGTTATTGACATCGTGATCGGGTGTCCATAGAAATAGGACCCGGATTGCAGCTTCGGGTGAGCGGCGATGAAAAGCGCATCGGGCGTCATCGAGAAAGTGTAGTTACCGATGTTGCCGGCGGCGAGATCCGCGGAAATCATGCCGTCACCGTCGGGGCCGAGTTCCCCGAGAGAGGGTGCGAAGTCTCCGTGATGAAGAAGATAGAGATGCTGCGCGAACATAATGAGTCGAACACGGTCGAGAGCTGCGGCTTCTTCAAGTCTGGCCACGTCCACTGGTGT
This sequence comes from uncultured Chthoniobacterales bacterium, assembly GCA_955652855.1. The sequence continues at coordinate 2,135 of CATPCN010000093.1, forward strand.
CTTCACTGACGGCCTCGAACAAGAGCCGCAGCCGAAGGCGGCCAAGATACAAATGTAATAGAGGGCGAACCTAAGGTTGACGCATCTGCGTTCGCTGCTGACGCCCAGATCGAATGCCTCGGACTGAAGCTTGGGAAGAATCTCTCGAAAGTCATCGTGGTAGAGGGTGACGCCGTCTTTTTCGAAATATGGTTGTAAGTGCATGTTGGCTCCAAAATGGCTCCATTAAGAGAGCCCATGGGCCAACCTGCTGAAACTGAAATGCTTGCTATCGCTTTAAATACACGCTGTAGACGCTAAATTTTGTATTTTCAATCCAGGCTCAGTTTCCCAAGCTGGACGTCGCGGGTTCGACCCCCGTCTCCCGCTCCATCTTTGCAAGGTTTTGCAAGTTCCTTCCGAACGCTGTACTCCTTTGTACTCCGTTAAGCGATTTGAAGCGCCGATTCCAATTTTTCGAGCGCCTCGGATCTGAGATCAACAGGGGTCTGGGTGTAGACGTTCTGATTTACGTCCAGAGAATGTCCCAGTTGATCGGCCACAAGTTTGCCCCCGACTCCAAGGGCGTTCATCAAGCTTGAATGGGTTCGGCGCATCACCTGGAAGTTGACCCAGGGCAGGCCTACCGCCGCGAGCTTCGGTGCAATGTTCCGCCTGTAGCAGTTATCC
>CATPCN010000094.1 GCA_955652855.1 uncultured Chthoniobacterales bacterium
GACGGGGCGGCCGCACGCAATCGCGCTTGAACCCCAACATGAGCACGCCAGAGACCCTCTTGAGCGCTGGAAACGGCATGGCCAATCGGGCGCAAAACCGCAAGGCCCCGAAAACGTTCGACGGGGCTACCGGTGCCATCGTGCCCGCTGCTACGCCCCTGCAACGCACGCCGCTGAAGACCCTTGACAACGTCAAGCTCGAGCTCGGCCGCGTCTATCGGGCGATGAAGAGCGGCTCCATTCCGCACGAAGACGGCACGAAGCGCGCGTACGTGCTGGGTCAACTCGGCAAGGTGATCGAGATGGCGGACATCGAGCGTCGTCTCGATCGATTGGAGCGGCAACAAGCAAAGTTGATTACCGGTGGAATGCGCGAGCAGGCGAGCGACTGAGAGACGCCGATGCTACTGACCGACCCTTGCGAGTACGCGCTGCACCGTGCGGAGTTGCCAGACGCCGCCGCGCCGCGCCTTGATGCCGAGCCGGTTCAGCTCGTCCGCGATTGCCCGCTGCGAAAGCCCTTGCTTTTGGAGGCCGCGCAACGTTGCGCGCAGGTTATCGGCATGCGCTTGCGCATCGGCGTGGCGCTGTTCATTCATCTTCTTGACGTTTTGCGGCCCAGTACGCCCGAGCACCACGCCGCGGACCTTCGCCGCGGCGAGCGCTTCCTTCGTGCGTTTGCTGATCGCGTCGCGCTCCCATTCCGACATCACGGCGTACATCTGAATCATCGTCTTGTTCGCCTTGGGCATATCGACGGCGCAGAACTCGACGCCGGACTCTATCAACCCCGAGACGAAGTGCACATTGCGCGCGAGTCGATCGAGCTTCGCGATCACGAGCGTCGCCTTGCGCTTGCGGCACAGATCCAGCGCCGCGCGCAGTTGCGGACGCTTGTCGAGCGCATCGGCGCCCTTGCCGGTTTCCACCTCGGTGAACTGGGCAATCAGGGTCCACCGGCCGCCGTTCAGGTAATCCTCGACGGCCTTCCGCTGGGCGTCGAGGCCAAGTCCGGAACGGCCTTGTTGCTGCGTGCTCACCCGGTAGTACGCGACGAACTTTCCTTGCGCCATGTCTTCGGCCTCCTGACGACAATTGTAGTCGAGCGTTCTGTATGTAGTCAAGTGCCGTTCATCGGATATTCGTCATGAGCAACTTGCAGAAGCGCGTCGAACAGCTCGAGGGCGCCTTCGCCCAGTACGAGCGCCTGCAGGCCCAGCACGCGGCGGGCGTGCCGCCGTTCGAACAGTGGCTAGACGTTGTCTCGCCGCGCTACACGTGGGACGCGCCGCACCTGGTCTACGTCCGCGAGCACCTTGATCGGATCACCACCGGCGAGCTCCGCAAGCTGATGATCTTCGTCCCGCCGCGTCACGGCAAATCGCAGCTTGTGACGATTCGGTATCCCGCATGGTTGATCGAACGCTGGCCGGATAGGCGCGTCATTGTCGGCTCGTACAACGCGACGCTCGCTGAGTCGTTCAGCCGTACCACGCGTCGCATCTGCGCCTCGCGCATGCTGCTTTCCGACGAGCGCACCGCGGTGAGTGATTGGGAAACGGCGGCCGGTGGAGGAGGCTTGCGTGCCGTGGGCGTCGGCGGTGGCGTGACCGGCCGCGGCGCCGATCTCATCATCGTCGATGATCCCGTGAAGTCGCGCGAGGAAGCGAATTCGCAGGCATACCGCGATCGAGTATGGGACTGGTATCGCGACGATTTATTCACGCGCCAGGAGCCCGGCGCCGCGATCATCCTGATTCTGACGCGCTGGCACATGGACGACCTGGCCGGCCGCATTCTGGAAAGCGCGGACGGATCGGAGTGGACCATTGTTACGCTGCCGGCCCTTGCCGAACCGAACGACCCACTCGGGCGCGGCGAAGGGAACGCCCTATGGCCGGAGCGATACGACGAAGACGATCTCGCGCGCATCCGGGCGACGCTGGGATCCAGCTTCGAGGCGCTGTATCAGCAGCGACCCTCAGCGCTAGCGGGCGCGATCTTCAAGCGCGAGTGGTGGCGCTACTTCCGCGAGCAGCCCAAGTTCAGTCGCATCGTGCAGAGCTGGGATACGGCCTTCAAGGCTGGCCAGGACAACGATTTTTCTGCGTGCACGACATGGGGCGACGCCGAGCATGGTTACTACTTGCTCGACGTGTGGAAGCGCCGCGTCGAATTTCCAGCGTTGAAGGCGGCAGTTGTTACGCTCAGCGAGCAGTTCAACCCGAACGTTGTTCTCGTTGAGGACAAGGCGAGCGGGCAGAGCCTGCTGCAGGAGTTGCAACGCGATACAAAGTTGCCGATTCGCCCGGTAAAGGTGGACTCCGACAAGATCTCGCGCGCGTACGCGACGACACCGATTATCGAGACTGGGCGCGTTTTCCTCCCCGAATCGGCGCCGTGGCTCGCCGATTACGTGAACGAGATGGCGGCCTTCCCGAATGCGGTGCACGACGACGTCGTCGACGCCACGACGCACGCGTTGAATTACCTCGTCAATACGCCGACGGGACCGCAGATCGCTTCCGCCGGTCGTCGCGAGATGGCCGACTTCCCTTTCTGACGCGATGGAGATAGTCCAATCATGAACCCGATCGACCTGCCGGACATGCCTTTCCCGCATAAGACGCCGAGCGTGCTCGCCGACGGTCCGCACGTGCAGCGAATCGAGCATCCCGAGCCGAATCGGATGCCGGCGGAAGAGGCGTCGCGCCAGTGGGACCGAAGCGAGCGCGACTCGCTGCTGCTCCGGTTGCACGGTGCTGATGAAACAACGATCGCTCGGGCGGCACAGCTCGGCCGCGAGCACATCACACTTTTCGGCGAAGGCCCGCTCAGCAGGCAAATGGTGAAAGCGGCGATTGCCGGCGAGTTAAGGATCGAGCACGGCCTCCTGTACCGAACGAACTCCGGAGTCAATGC
>CATPCN010000095.1 GCA_955652855.1 uncultured Chthoniobacterales bacterium
CGCTCGCTCGTTTGCGACAGTCGCTCTTCGGCGCGACCGAATTCGTCGAACATCAAAGCCAGTTTCAATCCGAACGTGATCGGCTCCGCGTGAATGCCGTGGCTGCGTCCGATCATCGGCGTCATTTTGAATCGGCGCGCTTGCGCTGCCACGGCCTTGCGCAGGCTCGCTAGATCCTCGGCCAAAATCTTCGCCGCCTCACTCAATTGCACGGCCAGCGTTGTGTCGAGAATGTCGGAGGAAGTCAGGCCCTGATGGATCCAGCGAGCCGCCGGACCGACTGATGCCGCGACGTTTTCGAGAAAAGCGATGACGTCATGATTGGTGCGCTTCTCGATCTCCAGAATTTCGGGAATCGAAAACTTAGCGCGCTTGCGAATTTCCGCCGCATCGGCTTTCGGAATCTGACCCAGCTCGGCCATCGCCTCGCAAGCCAGCGTTTCAATCTCGAGCCAGATTTGAAATTTGCGCGTGTCCGACCACAACTCACGCATTGCCGGCCGGGAATAACGATCAATCACGTCGCCAAGATAAAAGTGCGCAGCGAATGCGGAAAGCGTTTTGTGTCATAAAAAAGAAGCGTCGCTCCCGCGGACAATCCACCGGAGCGACGCTTCCGAAAATCGTTAGCGCTTGAGACGCCTTAGCAAACGCGAGCGCGTGTGTAGCGTCCGTTGTTCTGGACGCGCACTTGCCCGCTTGCGAGTAGGTCCGCCACCGCTGCCACTGTCTCTTTTGTGCTCTTGGTGCACGAACTCACCGCCAGGATGAGATCGCCGAGGGACAGTTTCTGACGCGGTTTGAGGATTTGATTGGTCTTTTTCATAAGTTACCGACGCTATTTGGAGCACATTGGGTGCCAGAACGTTCAATCTTTTTCTCCGAGGAAGAACAGTATCTAGCGTTGTCGATGTTGTCGACCACCAGTTAACGGGTTGACAATTGTGTCACGATTCTTGACACAAGGGCTGCGCAGGCTCCGCGCAATCTAACTATCTCGCCGCGCGCTCAGTCGCATCGCGAGCAGGTAAAGCGCCGCGAAAATAGTAACCACCAAGATGATCCAGCTCGATTGCGATTTGATGAAATGAACCAGAGCTTCCGGATCTTTGAGAAGTTGTGGCTCAACGCGATAAGCGCGTTGACCAAGATACGCCAGAAGACCGCAGGAGATCGCCGAACCCAGCACGGTCACGGCGCTGAAGATTGCAAAATTCATTCGAACGATTCCGGCCGGGATTGAAATCAAATGACGAACGATCGGCAAAATTCGCGCGAAGAAGACGCCGCCGGCTTCGTAGCGATTCAACCAATGCTCGGCCTCTTCCAGCTTCTTTGGCGTAAGCAGAATGAATCGCCCCAACCTCAGGATCAGCGGCCTTCCGATCCATCGCGAAATCCAATACATCGCAGCGCTGCCCAAATACGCGCCGAATGTTCCAGCCACGACCACGCCGGCGAGATTCAGTTCTCCTTGTGCCGCCAGGAACGCCGCCGGCGGAATAACAACCTCAGCCGGCACTGGCAGCGGTGAACTGGCCATCGCCATCAAAACGATGATGCCTAGATAACCACCGTTTAAAACCCAACCGAACCATATTTCCAAAAGGTGATGCATTGGTTATTGATTCGCCGTAGTTGATTCTGAATTCAGAAAATCGCAATCTGAAAATCCACTATGTCGATCTACCGGCGCGCGCTTAATTATTATCGGCCGTTCTGGGGGCGAACCGTCATTGGTCTTGCCCTTACCCTTTGCGGAATCGTGCTTAGCTTGCTAAAGCCATGGCCGCTCAAAATTATCGTCGACGATATTCTGGCGCGAAATCCGAGCGCGACTTTCGGCACATCGCCTCGCCTCATTCCCCTGCTCTGCCTGGCGCTCATCGCCATTCAGTTCGTTTGGGGAATCATCAATCTCATCACGAATTATCTCTTCGTGAAAATCGGTCTGGAGGCACTTCTTAAACTTCGCACTGATCTTTACGCGTATCTTCAATCGCTTTCGCTCAAGTACCACGATGCGCGCCGCTCGAGTGATTCCAGTTTCCGTGTCGCTTACGATTCGCAATCGATCCAGACGATTTACAACAAAGGGTTCACCAACATTTTTGGCTCGGTCATCATGCTCATCGGCACGTTTGTCATAATGGTGCGCATCGATTGGCAGCTCACATTGCTTTCACTCGCGGTCGTGCCGGCGGTTGTCGGCGCGATTTATTTTTTCGCGCACCGCATTCGCCGCGAATCGACATTTATTCAGGAACAAGAAAGCGCTGTGCTCGCGCAAGCGCAGGAAGGTTTGAGCTCGATCCGGATGGTGCACGCTTTTGGGCGCGAAGAATGGGAGGTGCATCAATTCCAAAATCAGGCGCGCCAAAGTCTGCACGCGAATCTGCGGCTCACGCTGACGAACGTGAAAAGCGCGCTTGTCATCAGCACGCTCATGGTCATCGGCACCGCGGCGATGTATTACCTCGGAACTCTGCACGTTCTCGCCGGCACGCTCACGCTCGGCTCGCTTCTCGTTTTCAGCGCGTACCTGCTCATGCTTTATCAACCGCTCGAATCTCTCACCTACACAGCTTGGGCGATGGAGGGTGCCACGGCCGGAGCGCGACGTTGTTTCGAAGTTCTCGATCGAGAAGATGACGTAATCGACTCGCCGAACGCGATCGCAATTTCATCTGCGCGAGGCGCGATTGCATTTCAAAACGTGTCGTTTGGTTACGCGCAAGATCGACATGTTTTGCACAACGTCGATCTTTCGATCGAGCCGAACCAAATCGTCGCGCTCGTGGGCGGGACCGGGGCGGGTAAAAGTACGCTGCTCAGTTTGGTGCCGCGTTTCTACGACCCGACAGCGGGCAAAATCGCTCTCGATGGGCAAGACCTGCGCGAAATCACCAAGAAATCTTTGCGCGCGCAGATCGCGATCGTGTTGCAAGACACTTTGCTTTTTTCTACGACGGTGCGCGAGAACATCGCTTACGGGCGACCAGGCGCTACCGACGATGAAATTCGCGAAGCCGCGCGCCGCGCGCAGGCCGATGATTTTATCAGCGCGATGCCCGACGGCTACGAGAGCACGGTCGGCGAGCGCGGCGGCCACTTAAGCGTTGGGCAGCGTCAACGCATTGGCATCGCGCGCGCATTTTTGAAAAATGCGCCGATTCTTTTGCTCGACGAACCGACCTCGGCGCTCGATCCAACGACCGAAGCCGCGATCATGGAAACGATCAAGGAATTAATGCACGGTCGAACGACGCTCATCGTTACGCATCGGCTTGCGACCATTCACGGCGTGGATCGAATTGTCGTGCTTGAGCGCGGCCGCGTCGTCGAACAAGGCAGCGGCGCGGAACTGATCGCGCGCAACGGAGTTTACGCGAAGCTTTATGCCGCCGGAAATTATCCGTCATGAGCAACGTCAAACAAGATCGACATGTGGAAAGCGATTGGTGGCCGCACCCGATTCCGCCAAATGTGCAGTTCGGTGAAGGTTTTTATTGCGAGAGCGCGCAGATTTTTCGCCACCTTCGCAGCAAAAATCCTGGTGCCGTTGTCATTGGAGATCACGTTTCGCTTTACGCGGGCTGCTCATTTTCTGTTGGTGCAAAAGGAAGCTGCACGATTGGCGATTTCACTTTGCTGAACGGCGCGCTCATCATGACCGAGGACAAGATCGAGATTGGATCGCACTGTCTGGTTTCGTGGAATGTCGGAATCGCCGATTCCGATTTTCATCCGCTCGAGCCGGCGCTGCGCCGGATCGATGCGCACGCGCTCGCGCCATTTTTTAAGGACCGCCCATCTCGTCCGAAACTGCGTACGGCACCGGTGATCATCAGCGACAATGTTTGGATCGGAATGAACGCGACAATTTTAAAAGGCGTAACGATTGGCGAAAACTCGGTCGTAGCCGCTGGATCGGTCGTGACGAAAAGCGTCGCGCCGAACGTCGTGGTTGCCGGAAATCCCGCTGTCGCCGTCCGTCAACTGAGCGTCGAATAGCGACGTTAAGATCGACAATCGCGAACGCGTGAAACGAAAACGGATCGTCGTGATGGGCTTCATGGGTTCGTGTCCCATTGCCGGCGTGATCTGGCAGCACGTCCATTACATCGTCGGCCTGCAACGGCTCGGGCACGAAGTTTATTACGTCGAAGATTCGGCCCGGCTTCCTTACAACCCCGAAACCTTCGAGGTGAACAACGAATACGATTACACGGCGAAACTGCTGACGCGCCTTGCCAGTGAATTTGGTTTTGAACGGCGCTGGGGATTTTGCGCGCGTTATTTGCCAGGAAATCCGGCAGCCGGCCTGTCGCTGAAAAAGATCCGGCAACTTTATCGTGAGGCTGACGCGATCCTTAACATTTGCGGAACACAGGAATTCAACGAAGACCTCCTGCGCAGCGAGCGCATTCTTTACATCGAGAGCGATCCGGGCGTCGAACAAATCAAGATCGACAAGCGCGTAAGATCGACAATCGAGTATCTGCGGCGACATCACGCGCTCTTCACTTTTGGCGAAAACGTCGGGACAAAAGATTTTCCGATCCCGTTGCATAATTTCAAATGGTGGCCGACGCGTCAGCCGATCGTGACAGATCTTTGGAAAACGA
>CATPCN010000096.1 GCA_955652855.1 uncultured Chthoniobacterales bacterium
AAGGCGAGTAGCGCGAGGACAGGCACGAAACCCATGGCGAGAAAGCCGATCATGCTGATCGCAGGGAGAAACGCGAGCGTGAGACCGACGCCGAACCATTTCAGCAATCGGCCGGTCAGGAAAAGCTGAACGCCGATCGTGAGCAGGTTCACGGAAAGATCGATCTGCGCAAAGAACGCCGTGCGCGCGGCGCGATCGTGAAATTGATGCGCGGTGATGTCGGCCTGTTGAAAATAAACGAGTGTGGAAGTGATGGTGTAGAGCAGCATGGATGCGCAAATGCCGATCAGGTAAGGCGAACGCACGACGTGCGTGATTCCCGACCAAAGACTGCCGCCGATCGGTTTTTCGGCCTCGCGCGATTCGTCATCCCGAGGCGGACGCTTTTCAGTAGCTTCCACGGGATCCCTCGACCCCGAAAGCGTTCGGGGCTCGGGATGACGATGAAATTCGGTCGGAAAAAATTTCACGCACCAGGCGCCGGCTTCGAGCATTGCGGCCGAGACGAAAAGTAGATTGAGCGTTCCGATTTTGGCAACGAGCGAAGCGGTGACGAGCGCGCCGACGATTCCGCCTAGCGTGCCGCCCACGCTGATAAAACCGAAGAGACGTTTGCCCTGATCGGGGTTGAAGAGGTCGGTCATGAACGCCCAGAAAACAGTCACGACAAACAGATTGAAGACGCTGACCCAAACAAAAAACGCGCGGCCCACCCAAATGTTTTGCGCCGCACTAAGTGAGCGCATGAGGAAATAAAACAGAACCAGATTCACGATGAAGAATCGGTAGGCGATCGGAATGAATTTTCGTCGGGACATGCGCGCGACGATGGCGGAGAAGAGCGCGTTCGCGATCAGCATCGCAACGAGAGTGCCGGTGTACATCCACGGCAAATTTTCCAGCCCGCCCTCCGCGCCAATGTTATCGCGAATCGGCCGGACGACGTAATAACTGCCGAGCACAACGAAGTTGAAAACGAAGCCGAGGCCGAGCGCGCGCAGTTCGTCGGCGCGAACATCGACAATTTTATCGAGGATGCGCTTCATATATAAAGCGTTGTCATCCCGAGCGTGAGCGAAGGATCTCTCTTACTCGTGTGGCGTGTCCGCATTTGTGGGATTCCTCGCCGTCTTCGCGGCTCGGAATGACAGCATTTTACTTGCCCTGTTTGTACCACGCGGCCAGAACTTCGGCTTCGCGTTCCGGTGTGAGGCCGGCGCGCAATTTTGATTGTCGATCTTGCGGTTGTGTTTTGAACCAAGCGAGCGTGTCGCGCGCGGTTTCGGCGAGCGAGCGGAACGTCAAACCTTTTGCCAATGCGCGGCTGATGTTTGTTCGCGCCATTCCAAGTTCATCGCCGGCCCACACCGGCATATCCGACCAAGCTTCGACTTTTTGTTGTTTGAGGAAATCGGCCGGCGCCCAAGCGAATTTCGCATTCGAATTCAACGCGCCTTTAATTCCATCAAGCATGCTGCCGATGCCGAGCGGCGTCGCCGGGCCGGTCGCGTTGTAAATGCCGGTCTCGCGGTTCTCGGCCATGCGGATGGTCCATTCGGCCAAATCGCGCGCGTCGATGAATTGCACCGGATCGGCGGGTTTGCCGGGCGCAAGCACTTCGTTGCCGCGATCGATCCGCACCGGCCAATAAGTAAATCGATCGGTCTCATCGCGGGGCCCGACAATTAGTCCCGGACGAATGATCAACGCTTTTCCGGGAAACCATTTCTCCGCTTCCTGTTCGGAGAGCGCTTTGAGTGGACCGTAAGTTTTGTAGCCCGACGCTTTCATTGCTTCGAGTGTTTCTTTGAATGCGTCGGGCCATTCGTACTTCGCGAGCGGCGCGCTTTCATCCACGCCCTTGCTCATGTCGGCGTAAACGGAAATCGTCGAAATGAAAATATAACGCTCGACATTTCCTTTCAGGATTTGCGCGGCGTCGCGCACCCATGCCGGCAACGTCGTCGGATTATCGATCACCACGTCCCATCGCCGATCTTTCAAGGCGTCGAGATTGCCGTTGCGATCTCCAATGAGCTGCTCAACTTCTTTCGGCAATTCGCCAGGGTGCGTTTTGCCGCGGTTGAAGGTGGTGACCTTATGTCCGCGGCCGAGGGCATACCGGACTTGGAACGGTCCGGTGAATCCGGTGCCACCGAGAATAAGAAGGTTCATTGGCCTTACAGATGTGTTGGCGCGAAGTCTTGTCGATGTAATTCCAAAACTGATCGCGCCGCCCGCAACGGCGGAGACTTTGATGAATCGGCGGCGAGTGGTTGATGATGCCTTCATGTCCGCGGTAAAGACATGCAGAGTTATCTTTTGTTCAACGTGAATGGCAACAACGAAACCTTTACAAGGCGCGATGCCATCCGCGTGATCGGCGCGGGAGCCGGTCGGTTTGGCTTCTTCCGATCCATGAACTGCACGCACTGCCACGGGCAATGTCCGGCATTTGGAAGACAACGTGAAGGGCGGTGTCGGTCGTCTGCCGGACACGAAGATGCGTCAGCGCATGGTTGAATTCGCGTCGTCGTTTTAAGAAGCGCGGCGGCGTTCTTCTTCTTAGATCATCATGGTGATCAACTGCCGGATCATCACGGTGACGGGCCACGCCGCGACGCATGAGATCGAGATGAAGAACAGAGCCTCCGCGACGTAGTCACGGTTCGCTTCGCCGCCGAAGAATTTGCGACTGATTGTGCGAAACGTGCGCAGCTCAGCGGTTAGCTTTTCCGCGATTGCGGAAGAGCGATCCAGCGCTTCCGCGGTCGATTGATAAGAGTAATCCGTTAACGGAAAACTCCGATGGTCGCGTAGTGCATGGCTCTCGCGATGCGAGTCGCGTTCATTTGAACTGATTTGAGTTGTTGGTTTCATAATTTTCTAAAAGTGACGTGCGGTTGGTTCTGATGATCTGGGTGCAATTCACCCGGCGATTCGACCACTGGGGTGCCGCGGAAGCGGGCTCCAACTTGGCGAGATCGAAACGCGCTATGCAGCCTGCCGGTAGTCGGCGGCGCAAATTGGCGCGTTGATCGTTTTCATGTCGATCTTATCTACAGCGGTTTGCGTGCCTGTCCAGGATGCGCGAACGATCGCAGTCATAAACGCCTCTCGCACTGGCAGAAAGGACTTGGTATTTCTTTACGCTCAAGATTCCTGCGTTCGGCGGTTTGCAGATCTGGGAAAAAATTCGCATTTTCTTAAAATATCGGTTGCGCAGGCAGTCAATCTGCTCAATAGGAGGCACTTCTCATGCGGAATTCTCTCCCCCCTTTCATCGTTATTGCTGGTTCGATCATGCTCGCTGCGACCGCAGTTCGTGCTGATGTTACGTCGCCGAAGTCGCGTTTTGTTTATCAGGACGCACACGGGAAAAGACAATCGGCGCCGATCGCTACTCATTATTATCCGAAGAAGATTGTTCATCCGCTCGCCAAAGTTGATGGCCGACTCGATCCGAAACTGATGCACGCGGCCACATTGGCCGAGGAACGCGCGCATGCGCATTCGAAAGCACAGTGCTGGCATTACGTGAAGGAAGCGCTGGTTGGTGCGGGTGTTCTCAGCTCGTATCCTAAATCGGCTTATGCGAAGCAGGCCGGCGAAGAGCTTGTCCGCAGTTACGGGTTCAAGAGATTGTCGATTCGCGATCCGTATTCGGCGCCGGTGGGCGCGGTCTTGGTTTACGCGCACGGCGGCGCGGCCGGTCATGTAGAGATCCGCACGAAGAATGGTTTCGTGAGCGATTTTTACTCGAAGACCGCCTGCGGCTATCCGCTGATCGCCGTTTACGCGAAGTTCGCATCGTAAGCAAAGCGCTTGTCAGCTGGCACGCTGGCGCAGGAGTTTTTTCGCGCACAGCCGGCACCTAGTTTCCATTCGCGCCCACGCTGGCGATTTCTTTTGCCGGCTTTTCCATTACGCCGGGCGCGACGACTCGGACGGTCATAAACTGCGGATGCGCCTGCACCCAGGCGGCGGCTTCGCCTTTCGTTTCAAAAAATCGGTCGATCACGAGCGCGTTTCGTTGCGCTGCAGTTCGGCCGCAAAAGCGCGCCGACTTGCGACTCACGACCGCGGGGCCGGTGTCGATCGCCGTGCACGTCGTATCTGGAAAAATAACCTTGCTGCCGTACGGAATCCGTTTTGGATCGACGGCGCAATATCCGGCGTGCAAACGCGCGCCGTTGCTGGCGGCATGCGCGCCGGATGCTCCTTCGCCGCGCGCCCAATAACCTGTGACACGCGCCAGCACAGTCTCTTCGCGCGCAACCGCAGCCGCGCATCCTAGCAAAAATAAAAATCCGATCGTATAAAAACGTTTCATCATTTCAATCGAGCGCCGACCCTTATCGCAATGCGGCGTTCCGGCGAAATCCCAGTTAGCGGAAAAGCTCGAGGGATTACCCTTCTCTTTAGATTCGGAATTGACGCGAAAAGTGGTTCCCGATTAGGAGCACAATTGATGAGCAGGATCCCATTTTCGCGTCCAATTTAGAAATCTCGATCTGCACGCCATGGCTCAACAAGATTCTCACGTCCGCATCGCCATGTGGTCAGGGCCGCGCAACATCTCGACCGCGATGATGCGCTCGTGGGAAAATCGCGCCGACACAATCGTGATCGATGAGCCGTTCTACGCTTTTTATCTGAAGACGACCGGCAAGAATCATCCCGGCGCGGATGAAGTGATCGC
>CATPCN010000097.1 GCA_955652855.1 uncultured Chthoniobacterales bacterium
AGAGCGGCGGGAAACGGGCGCGCTAACACCCGCCCCCGCCTAACCAAGCGCAGTACCTAGCAAAAGGAGAACTGCACCATGGCTAAGAACCATTCTAGCAACAGGAACACCGGGCAGACCGGCGACGCCATTCCGACCGTTGCCGTATTTACATTCCGCGGGAAGCGGCAGCCGCCGGCATTCTCGCGCGGCGTGGAGGAGGCTATCAAGATGCTTCGCGCCTTCGAAACAATGTCATCCGACTGTCCCAGTCGCGTAGGCGTCGAAGAGTTGCACCGACGTTTGCGCGACTTTGCCTCGCGTGGGGATGCCTTCGGCGACGGCGCACTGGTTACGGTTTCGGAGTTCCTTTGGGATATGTTCCAGGTAGGGCTCCCAAATCTCGACGTATGGCGCCCCCTCGACCTCGAATACGGCGGCGAGGATGGCGAAATCCCCCCTGAGGAGTGTCGGTTCTTTGACGTGGAAGGCATCCCATATTCGGTTGAGCCGAACCTGAATACGCTGGAATGGCGGGACACAAATTCATTATCGTCCCAGCCTGTCGATTCGATCCGAGGCAAGGCTCGATCGATATCGCGCGCGCAATTCGAGATGTTGCGCTGGAAGGTCGGAGCTGCGACGCGTGAAGCGGAACACACCAAGCAGGAGGCGGCTTAACAATATTGCCGCGCCTAGCCCGACGGGGCGAACACCGGGCACCCTACCCGGCCGGCGCGGCCCTTTCCTCAATAGGGTTGCGTTGAGGGAACGCGATTGACGACACGGCGGCAATTCCCAGCGACGGCGATAGCGTCGGAAGGGCCAGCGCCGGGAGCGCTTGATTGGCAGCCAAGCGAAGGCCCTGCATGCGACATCCGTTGGCTAGTCCATGTATGCGAGCGTGGGGGCAAAACTTTCCGGGGGCGAACTGTTCCGCGCCATCTGTACCCGCTCTCGGTGAAGCTTGCGCACGCGGTTAGCGAGATCGGGCTACGTCGCCAGGAGATTCTACAGGCCGTATCCACGCTCTGCCGTTACCGGTGGCGGACACTTTGCCTCCGGCCCGCACATCGCAGCGTCTCACAGTACCCACATCTGCTCACGACTGGCGAGTCTGGCTCGCTCTCTCGCGACTACACCAAGCTTCTTGGCGAGCCCTACGTTAGTCAGGCAAAGGTGGCGGCATTTGGCTTGATGTGCCTGGATCGTGCCGCTGCGCACGCGGATCGCGGGAATATTGCCCGAGCCGGTTGCTACACCAACAACGCCACTACCGTAGTTGACATCCTTACCAAGCCCAGCCCGCGGACGATGGAAAACGCCGATTTAGGGACGAGGCATCGCAGAGTGCAGCAAGAGAAGGCCAGAAGGCCGCGCTCGCCAGAGTTTGATGCGGTATTCGTGAAGCTACTCTCTTCCAAGTACGCCGATTGGCGCAATAAGGAATTGTGGGACGAACTTATCGGGCTCAACGACGAGACTGGCATCGCCATCGCTGAAGAAGAAAACGGACTACGGCTACGCTGGGTCGATCAAAATTCTAGCCGGTCTGGGAACCTAACGTACAAATCCTTTGAGGCAAAGTTAGCCGCCATGCGTTCGGCTCAAGGAAAGCTGAAGCGCCGACGAAAGAAAAAGTTAGTTTAGCCGGGCTAGCCTAAGTTGCTGCATACAGTTCTATCTAAGATCACGAATGGTCGTGGTCCTTCCGATAGGACTGGATATGAGAGAGCAACACCAATCACTCATCGCGCCTGAGCTGTTAGACACGGACCCGGCCGCAAACTACCTCGGCATCAAGCCGCACACCCTAGAGGTTTGGCGCACCTCAGGCCGTTACGGCCTTCCCTTCGTTAAAGTCGGGCGCCGCGTGAAGTATCGGCGCACCGACCTTGATCACTTTTTGGATGCCAGAACCGTCGGCACACTCGATGCAGCGGGGGCGGACTGATGGAGGCCACAAGATGCAAAGCCCCCGGCCATGGAGGTGGCGCGGGGGCAGGTACTGCGGATAGAACAAACGGCACACGAAGCGTAACGCGAACTCGTGCGGGCACGCAAGTGGGCGACAGTCGCAAGACTGCGGCGCGCTACATCGGCACTGTCCTGCGCGAATCCCGCGCGATGGCGGACGAAAATCTGCGGCGCGGTCCAGGTCCCGAAATTGCGCAGACAGCGCAACGGGCACGTAAAGCGTTGGATAGCGTCGTTTGGCTTTGCGAGTACTCGGCGACCGAGGCGAAGCGATGAACGCGGGCGCTTCGGGACTCGCGCACTACACGCGTTTGTTTGGCGCCTGCAGGCAACAGCGCGGCTCCCTCGATCGCGATTCGCTGCCTGCCGTGCTTCGCTACCTCACCGAGCGCGGACTGCTTAGCGGCAAACCGCGTGGCGAATGGGCGGAGATATGCTGCCCCGTTCACAAGGGCGGCGACGAAGCACATGCATCTATGCGCGTATCGCTCGCGGATGGGCACTTCCGCTGCATGGCGTGCGGCGCCAAGGGCGGCGACATCGTCGCGCTGCATCGATTGGCGACTGGCTTGAACTTCACTTCGGCCGTGCGTGATCTTGGGGGGCGCTTTCATGATTGAAACGCCCAAGGACGCGGCCAAGCGGTTGATGGCGCCGTGGATCGCCAAAGGGTACCGGCCGCGAATGCTGCACACGTACCGCGCGGCCGATGGCTCACCGCTCTACTACAAGGCGCGGCTTGAGCACCCGGACGGTGACACGGCGCCGGATGGCCGGAAGATCATTCGTCCGTTTAAGCTGAATGGAAACGGGTATGCGTTTGGCGAACCGAAGTTCGCGAATGGCAAGCCGCTGTATGGTCTGCATCGCGTCGTCAAATTCCCTGACGCCGTTCTGTTCGTTGTCGAAGGTGAGAAAGCGGCCGACAGCCTGACCGAGCGCGGCGCCGTGGCAGTGACAAGCGGGAGCGCTGATAGCGCGGCTACTGCTGATTGGTCATCGCTTCGCGGTCGCGAGGTAATCCTCTGGCCAGACAATGACGACGCTGGCAAGGATTACGCCGGCAATGTTGCGGCGATCCTGGCAACACTCGATTGCAAGCTGTCCGCGATCGATGTTGACGCATTGGGGCTGCCGATCAAGGGCGATGCCGCGGATTGGGCGGAAACGCATCAGAACGCGACGCTAAGCGATTTGGAAGCTTTGCCAAGGTGTCGCCCTACCCCTGCCGCCCTGCGTTCGCTACGCGCCGATCTATCGAGCGTCGAGCTGCTGCGCGCCGATGCAATCGCACCGGAACCGGTCACTTGGCTTTGGCGTGATTGGATCGCCGCCGGCAAGCTGCACATTCTCGCTGGGCCGCCAGGGACAGGGAAGACAACGCTGGCGGTCGCCATCGCCGCGACGCTTTCGAATGCCGGGCGCTGGCCGGACGGGACGCGATTCAGCGACCGAAAGTCGATCGTAATTTGGTCCGGTGAAGACGCCCCCGCCGATACGCTCGTCCCGCGGCTGTTGGCAAACGGGGCGGATCTGACACGCGTGCGATTCGTCGGTCCGGTCACGGTTGGCGGAGAGCGTCGCGCATTCGATCCAGCTATCGATGTTCCGTTGCTCGCAGCACAACTGGTACAAATTTCCGACCTCGGACTGCTGATCGTTGATCCGGTAGTGTCCGCAGTTGCGGGAGACGCCCACAAGTCCAACGATGTGCGGCGAGCGCTGCAACCGCTGGCAGATCTCGCCGCCGCGACCGGCGCCGCGATCATCGGCATATCCCATTTCTCGAAAGGCACCGCGGGCCGCGATCCCGTCGAGCGTGTTACGGGCAGCATCGCGTTTGGCGCGGCTGCCCGGATCGTGCTGGGAGCGGCGAAGCGCCGCGACGATCAAGGCGGCGGCCGCATTCTCGTCCGGGCCAAGAGCAACCTCGGGCCGGACAACGGCGGCTATGTGTACGACCTGGAACAAGTGGCCGTCCCCGACTACCCGAACATTTACGCGTCGCGGTTGTTATGGCGCGAGGCGTTGGAAGGCACCGCAAGGGCGTTGCTTGCCGATGTTGAGACCGACGAAGGCGACGAGGCCCGCACGGCGCTCGCGGACGCCAAGGGCTTTCTGGAGGGACTGCTAGCGGATGGGCCGGTTCCCTCAAAGATGGCGCTCGCAGACGCCGACCAGGCGGGACATGCTCGCGCCACGATCCGGCGAGCGATGACAGCCCTCGGGGTCGACGCGCGCAAGCTTGGAATGCAAGGCGGATGGGTTTGGGAGCTGCCGCCGAAGATGCTCAAGAATCCCGAAGATGCTCATTCCAGAAAGGTGAGTACCTTCGAAGATGTCGAGCATGTTCGCGAAGATGCTCAACCCCAAAACATGAGCACCTTCGGCAACGATGAGCATCTTCGGGGGACAGACGTGCGCATGGACGTGGCGCAGACTGCGGAGCTTCGCGCGCTGATCGAGCGCGTGCTGGCCGACGATACGGAAGACGAACGCTCCGATGCTCTCGCCAAGGCGCAGACCGACCCAGCGGCGGCCCTGGAATGCTTTCGCTCGCTTGCGGCCGATTTGGATAACCCGAACAAACACACGGGATCGTTCAGGAGACACGCATGAGCGGCATTGGAAGTATTGGCAGCATGAGCGAACAAGATCTTGCGGATCTGAACAATCGTCTGCGCGCCTATAACCGCGCTCAAGGCATACCCGGGCCGGCGCCCACGAGCGCACCGGCCCCGGTGTACGGCGGCGGGCAGAATATCGAGGCACCTTCGCCGCTCGTCTCTATCGGCCGCGGCATGACCGACGTTTACCAGCCCATTTATTCATACCTGCTCAACCCCGAGGCGCGCCAACACTACGACGTGCAACGCCAGGCCGACGAAGCGCTCTACACGCGCGGGCTTCTCGGAACGACGACTCCGGGCCAGTCGAGCGGCTCCGACATGTGGCGAAACGTAGGGCGCTATATTATGGCGGCGCCGCTACTGCCCACGTGGCCGGCCACTCTGCCCGAAGCTATCATGAGCGCGCAGCTAACATCGGGCTTGTATAACGCGGTCAACACGCAACGCCAACGGTACGGCGGATTACCTGATTTGCCGCCCACGGACTGGGTGAACTACGCGCTCGGCTCCTCGCCGTCGCCGAACAGGTGAGAGCGGCGGTATCTTTAGGCGCTGAGAACAGCGTGGGAACAGTAGGACACCCGTTTCAACAGGCTGTTGTTTGCGAATAACAGTGACCACGAGCACTGGCGCGGCTTCCGGGCGGATTTAGACCGACGCACACCCAATGGATTTCGGATAAATATGGGCGGCAGCAACTCCGGACGTCCAAGGTCGCGGCGCTACCTGTCTTCGCTACCGCGTCTGTCCCTGGTGCCCGCACGCATCTGGCGGCAGGGAGCAACCTGGGGGCCATGCCTGTACACATGGAGTAACGGTAACTCGATGCACGCCCAGAAGACGGCGTCCGAGCTGATCTTCCGTTACTCGATCGACGGGCAAGTCAAGGCCGAGTGGATAGCGCTCGGATCGCTGCCGCGCCACTTCGGTGGAACACTTACGATCGCGTATTGTCCCTGCTGCGGTCGTGCGGTACGCGTGCTGTACTTCGCTTCCCAGTTCGTATGCCGGCGCTGTACGGGAGCTGTGTATGCGAGCAAGGGTCGCGGACGAGCCATGCGGGCGCAAGTGCAGTTCCAGAAGTTGCGCGCACGTATCCGCCCAGGCACGGAAGACTATGATCTTAACTACATGCCGCGGCGGCCGAAGGGAATGCGGCGCGCCACCTATGAGCGGCTGCGCGGGCGAGCGATCGAGAAGCTAAACGCCCTTGACGCCGCGCTGGATGTAGGGCTGTGGAGATTTGTCGCCAAGATGGCGCAAGCCGAGTGCAGGCGCGCCCCGCCAGGCCGGCCCTGAGAACAGGGCAGGAACAGGGCAGCGATTCCTGCCGGACCGTTCAGCGGGCCCGCGCTGGCGCCAGGCGAGTTAGACGCCCTGCTTTCATAAAGTCGCTGGCCATAGCGTCCCGGCCGGAACTTCGGACCTAGTATCGAGCTCAAACTGCCAAGCAAGGAAATCCATTGATTCCAAAGTGTTTTTATGGCTGGCGTTGCGAATATGCGGCTCGCCCCAATCTAACCAATAGTCGAATAGTTGCCTATAGGGGCACTTAACTGACAAACTAGCGATGTACCCGGCGTAAGCCGGTTTAAGTCTGCGGTTGGCAGTAGCGCCGCAGCGGCTCGATGGGGCGATCACCAAGCCTCCCG
>CATPCN010000098.1 GCA_955652855.1 uncultured Chthoniobacterales bacterium
ACCTAGTACGGTCCAAATCAAGATCGTGAAATCCGGAACTGAGCGCCCGCTAACAACGCGAAGAACAACCGGCGTGAGTAACGTCAATATCCCAGTAACTACCGCGAACCAGGACAGCATCTTTGCCAACGTCGACACGGTGGATTGCATGCACTCGACCACTCTGCCAATTGCCTATTACTTCCGTCTCAGTGCTTCTCACCCGGTAGTTGACGGCAACAGCGGGTAATGCACTTCCCGATTTACCGCCGTCGACGACACGTAGGTGCACGCGCCGTCAGCCGACGCACGATCTCAGCACTCCAATAAGCATTGTCGCGATAAGAATTGCGAACACAACCAGCCATACAATTTTTTGTCGACGGGTCGTTGGTGAGGTCGAACCGAGTCCAGGCATGGCTACCAGCAGATCCCAGTGTTGCCTTGATTTGAGGACAAGCCGAAAGTTGCCGTTACCGGGCTTGCCGGAGTTCCCATCGGCTTCGCCCCACCACCCACTCCAAATACGGTCGCGGTACTACCATCAGAGCCCCACATTAGCCCACCACCTATACCGGCATAGGCCATCGTAGCACCGCCGCCATAGCCGGCCAAGAAGTCGTTTGTTTGGCCGGGCGCGACACTGGGCGAGTTAAGCCAACCCGCCACCGCGCTTGCATTGGTTCCAAGCGGGTTTGGCGCTGAGTAATTGACCCCACCTCCAACGAATGAGTCCCCGTCTCGACTAAATATCCCCCACGCACTGGCGACATAGGCGTCCACTTCAAAGGCAACAAAGTCCGGTCCCCGAACGCCGGACGCAGCTCCGCATGGGGCGCCTTGAGACTGAGGCGGCGTGGCGGGCGCAACCGGGCCTGGCTGCGGACCCCACGGAAACCCGTACCCAAACAGTCCAAGTGGGTCTCGCACATTTGAAGGGCCGCCGTTGGCGTATTGATATTTATTCAAGCCGCCCACTATCCCAATCGGATCCTCAGCCGCAAATCTCCCGCAGTTCGGGATGTAATACCGCGCGCGGTAATACATAAGTCCCGTCCCATCGTTTTCCCGGCCGGTGAACTGTTGACTGTTCTCGTTGGACGCGCCGGCCTGCGTTGTGGCGCCGTACGGCTCATATGCATAGCTCGATGTGATCGACCCATTTCCATCGGTGAGACCAATCACGCTGCCTAGCGCATCGGCCAGCACGTTGCTCGCGGTGCCACTCTGGTTTCGAAGGAAGACTTCATCGATGAGCCGTCCTGTGAGCAGATTGGCCTTGGGACTAGTGCCGGTCAGCTCTTGCACGAGGCTGAGTCCGTCGTAGAGATAACCGGTAGCGGTCATTCCGATCGACTTGCTGATGCGTCGACCGAAACCATCGTAACCAAAGCCAGCGGTGACCGACCCGCTGAGCGCCGTTAACTGGTCGCGACTGTCCCACGTGAAGGTCTTCGACCCGTCGCCGGTGATGTTGCCGTTCAGGTCGTAGCTGTAGCTTTGTGATCCCCATTGCAGCATCTGATTGTTGGCGTTGTAACTGGTGCTGGCCACCGCCTGCGGCAACACGATCTGCGCCAGCGTCCCGCCCACTGAGTTCCGCCGACCATCGGCATCGTAGCCGTACGTCAAGGTGCCAACGGTGGTCGTACCCTTGGTGTAGGCAAGACCCGTTAGCTGATTGGCGTTGTCGTAGTTGTAAGTAATCAGTACTCCATTGGGCAGCGTCGCGGTCTGCCGGCGATTCGCCGCGTCGTAGGCCAAACCCACCGTGCCCAGACCACTGCCTCCTGTGCCGCTTTGAATCTGCGTCAGCCGATTGGCGTTGTCGTACGTGTAGGTCACTGTCGGTTGACTCGCCACAGTCATCGTCTGGCGCATCCCTGAGGCGTAATACGCGTAAGTCACCGAACCTTGCGGAGTCTGCTCCAATATCAGTCGGTTCAGGCCGTCGTAGTTGCGATGAACGGTGCCGCTTAAGCTATCGACAATATCGGTGACGCGATTGCCCGCGTCATAGGTGTAGCCGATCGTGCTCTGATACGCCGTTGGGTGCACAGCTGTTGCGCCGAAGCCAATCTGCTGGACTCGGTTCGCGTTGTCATAGCTCGCCCCCGCGACCTGACCCTTCCGGTCAGTGAATTGCATGAACTTGCCGGCGACATCGTAGAGCGTCGTGTCCTGATGGGTCAGCGCGTCGGTCTTGATGTAACGCCTACTGAGGTTGTTGTAGGAATAGTTGGTCGGGGGATTTGCGTTCTGATCTTGCGAGCTCAGCAAATTGCCATTTGCGTCGTAGCCAAGATTGACCGGGAAGCTCAGCGGGTCCGTGACCTGCTTCAGGCGATTCAAGTTGTCGTACCGGGCCTGGGTGACGTGCCCCATCGGGCTCACCATCTTGAACGGACGTCCGACCGCGTCGTAGCTCAGCGTTGTCGTTCGGCTCAACGGATCGGTGATACTGATGAGGTCGCTGCCGTCAAACACCGCCGACGTCGTGTGCCCCAACGCATCGGTCACCGACGTTATCTTCCCGTGGCCGTCGTAGCCCAAAACCGTCGTGTTGCCGAGTGGATCAATCGCGGCGGTGCGATTACCCAACGAATCGAACGTGTATTGCCAGGTGTGGCCGAGGGGGTCGGTCACGCTCGACAGCTGGTGGAAAGTTGGTTCGTAATTGTAGGTTGTCGTCACCGCGTTGGCAGTGCCTTGCAGGAGCGTTACAGTTTTCAACTTGCCAAAGCTATCGTAGGTATAGCCCGTATTGCGACCAAGCGCGTCGGTCTTTGTCGTCAGCAATCCCGAAGTCAGGTCGCGAGTGAATGTCGTTGTTTGCACCTCCGGCTTGCCCACCGGGTACGTGCTGCTGGTCACGTATCCCAGCGAATTGAACGCAACCTGGCGCACGTTGCCGCGCTGATCTGTAACGCTGGTCTGGGTAACCGATCCGCCGCTTAGCGTGTATGTAAACAACATGGTCGAGCCATCGGCAAACGTCTCCCGATAAACGCGGCCATTGGCGTCATATTCGATAGTGACTCGCGTGGCGCCACTGACGTTCCCGTTCGGATCCTGTACCTTCCACAGGCGATTGTTGGCGTCGTACGTGTAGTGCCGCACCCCGCCTTCCGGGTCGCTGACCGTTGATAGGTATTGGTTGATGTAGGTGTACGAAAACATTCGGCCCAACGCATCCATAACCGTATTGACGGTGCCGTCCGCCGGATTGGTCGAGAACGTGATGGTACGGCCCGTCGGACCCACGATGCTGGCGATCGCTCCAGGATTACCATTCCCGTCAATTGGGCGATTGATCGTTGTGGTATTTCCTAAACGGTCACTGAACGACACTAGCTTTCCGAGGTGGTGATAGAAGACAAATTTGCGACCATCCACCATAGTCAGCACGTAGTCCAGGTGGCTGCCTGTGCCCCCGAGCTGAATTTTCGAGCCATAGAATGGGCTCGGTGATCCGAAGTGTTGATACACACCATCGGTGATACCCGAACCCGAAGTGCGCGGATATTTGACTTGACCCCCATCGGCCAAAACCAGAATCAAGTCCGGAAACGTCGAGGGGTTCGAGGTATAAAGGTACATGTCGTAGGGCGTCGACGTTCCCTTGCCGAAAGTTCCAACGAGATCATTGTTTTGCCGATAGACGCGAAGCACCGAGAGCGGTACTACGTCCTTGATCGCTAGGTCTCGCTCCGTTTGAACGAACAGCCCGGTGGCCAAGTTTACTGGGTCGCCCGTATTGCCGCATGCGGGATCCCCAACGTCACCGCCTCCTTTCCAGCTGCCGCCACCTCCTTGATCGTCGCCGGGCGGTCCGCCAGCCGGCCCACCACAGCAAGCGTCTGCCGCGCATGGCGGTGGGCCTGGACCCACCGGTGCTGATCCACCCGAATAGCCGCCCCCAGTGAACTCGTACAGTCCGACGCCTTTGTCGGGCAACACTCTGGTCCCATCGGCGGTAACCGCACCTTGACCGTAGACATACCAGCCCTTTTCCACTGGATCGTAGAGCCAGAAGTCGGCGCGCTGACCCGGAGGCAGCTGGGTGTAATTGGGATAGACCAATCGCGCCGACTCCACCTTGGTGCCATCGAGTCCCTGGATGAAGGCGCCGCCGGGCTGCACCGTGTAGTACACTGGGAAATCCATGAATGGCTGCGGAAATGGTGTGCGGTCGAGCGGTACCGCCGTGATGCCAACCTCGGTGACGATGTGGCCGGCGCGATCCCGGATCACCACCCCTTTCGGAAGGTGGACCTCGAACCCCGGAATACGGGGTGTTGTCAGCACCACCTCTTCGGTGGTCGGCGATGGAATCTTGATCGTGTGTTGGGTGTCGAGTTTCGGCATCCAGATGGTGTAGGGCAGCTCGTTGGTCTGTCCTGCTCTTACTTCCACCACGCTCTCGAATAAGCCGTAGCTCGCATCAGTGCGATTGGCCGTAACGCCGTCGATAGTGAGAGTTTGCTTGCCCGCCGGGATGTCGGTTAGCAGGAAGAAGCCGTCGGCGTCGGTCTTTGCACTCCGGCTTCCCACCGAAAGCGTGACATTGGCGAGCGGGATGCCATTGAGGCGCAACACCAATCCCGATAGCGCCGTCACGCCAGCAGAAGCGACCGGCGGCTTTGCCTTGGAGAGTTGAGGGGGCTTGCGATGAGCGCGCCAATCGCCGTGGAATTGCGCTGGCCCGGGGATCCACTCCTCATCATCGTCGGTCGAGGGCGCGACCTTGTTGCGATCGGGAGACTGCGCATCGGGAGCCGCGGACGCCGCCGCGGCGGCGGTCGTTTCATTTGCGACGACCATTCCGCTGCCGTTCGAGTTATTCGATCCGCCGTTGCGATCGCCGGTCGGCAATTGCGTTGCTGGACGCGTGGGATGTAGCGTCGAGGGCGCGATCGATGCAGTGCGAAAACTGATCGCGCTCAACGGCAGCCGTTCGCCGTTGGCGTCGACGGCGCCACTCAGGAACAGGGTGTATTGGCTGCCAGGAAACAAATCCTGGGCAGGTGTAATGAACAGCAGCAAGCCGCCCTCGGTAGGTACGACCTTGGTCGACACGACGCCGGCCGGTCCGTAGAGCACCACCGTCTCGGCATTCAGCGAAGGCGGCTGCAAGGGCGTTGAAAAGCGCACCGACAGCCGGCCATCGATTGCAACGTCGATCGCTCCAGAGGGCGGAATGGCGCCGGTCACCGCAGGGGCGCCCGGTTCGGACAAACGCGCGAGCGCGTCCGCAACTTCCAAGGGTGGGATGGGGAAGAATTGCTCCAGCCCCGGCGCGAACAGCAACGCGGAGGTGAGCGGCTGATTGGCGCTTCCAAATCCACCCCACAACAACACTGAGCTCGCCGGCATCAATGCCGCAAGGTGCCCGAACCGCGGCGCATCAAGCTCGGCATCCAGCGTCTCCACCTGCCAGGTCAAGGTATCGATGAGCTGGGCATCGCGCTGGACTTGACCAGACGCTGAAATGCCACCGGCAACAAGAATGCGGCCGTCGGTCAGTAGCGTGGCGGTGTGCTCTGTTCGGGGCGTGACACCGGCAATTTGTAGTTCAACAAAAGTAGCTGTTGCGGGATCGAAGACTTGCACTGATTCGACGATGCGGTTGTCGACTCCAGTCCCTCCCAAGATCAATACGCGGCCATCCGGCAGCACTGTCGCGGTGTGGCCAGCACGAGGAGCGCCCATGCTGCTCAACAGCAAGGTTGCTGGCGTTGCGGCGTCATAAACCTGCACTACGGAAGTTGGCGATCCCTTCGCTTCGCCACCCAACAAAAGCCATTGTCCGTTTGGCAGCAATGTCTTCGACTGTCCTGGCAATGCCACGCTAGCAAAGACGTCGCGCTTGTCGTCTTCCGATACTTGCTGCCCGTATCCAACCGTTGCAACCGCAGCGAGCGTAACGGCAAGAACTAGCTGCCACAGGAGAGTTTCGGCAAAGTTCGTTCGCATGGGAGGTCTCAGTGGCGTCTCGTTGTTCGTGACTTTCAACCGGGCACGCAGCTATTTGAGAAGACAATCGGTGTAGATCGCAAGTTATTCGTCGTGTTCTGGTCGGGTACGACTCCATAGACATCGGCAAGTCCCACGAGATAATAGGTCTGGCCGACGGTCACCCACGAGAAGTAAATGGTGTGATTGAATGTCCCTGACCCTGACACGCTGTTGCCGGGTAAGATTTCGACCCCAGGTGAACTAATATTCCCCAACAAAAATGAGGTACCTGTTCCATCAGGCTGTGTCGACACCGTGAAACTGGATTGCCAATTCGCAGGCGATGCCGGAATCGAGCCTTGATTGGCGACCGTGTAGGTGAAACTGATCCCGTAGTAAGTGCAGTTGTAGTGCGTCAAGAGGGGAATCGCGTTCGCGTTCGTTACGCTTATTCCTGTGAGATTGAGGTCGGC
>CATPCN010000099.1 GCA_955652855.1 uncultured Chthoniobacterales bacterium
CGCCGGCTTGCAGCCGCCGAAGCAAACCTTCAGGCCTTTTTCCCTCAGCCGCCGTACGGGGTAGCTGCCGCTGAAGAGTTAATGCGCTACCAGCGCGCGGCCGAAGAATTGCGTGCCACCGCTAGCCTTGCGCGCACCAAGAGGACGGAGCACGCCAAAACACATTTGCTGACTATGCGAACTTGATCACCGCCCTAAGTTCGCCAGAGCCTCCTCGCCGGTCCGCAGCGAAAGCCGGTTGCGGCTATTCATTTCACTGACAATGATCGCTCCGCGGCGCTTGCATTCGGCCGCATTCTCATTTTCACGTTGGCGGCTGATCGCATATTCTTCCAGACTGATCTGCTTCGCCAGCCTGGTGTTCACCAGGGCCGCCACCCGGCATCGAAGCGCTTTGTTCCAAGCGCGGTTCTCGGTGTCGGATCTCATGATCTCGATGGTGCTGCGTCCCGATAGGTCATCTGTCCAAAGTGGCTTCACAATGTAGAATATCGGCAGAAAGGACTCGACCGTGTAGGGTTATCTGCGCAGTTTGCGGTCGGTGATCGTCAAACCGTCTATGATCAGACTTTTGGCTGTCGTTCTAGGGATATGTACCGTCGCGCAGGCCGATCCGCCGGCCCTGATCCGAGTGGTCAGGAACGTGCCACTCGTTGGCGCCATTCAGCCCTATGTGGATGGTAAGGCGGGGGTTGTGGTACTGGGGTTGCGTTCTGTTTCGGGATTGCAGGAAACCTGGCTGACCGAATTGCACGACTCCTTCGCCAGCATTGAGGATATCGACAAGGCGTTGAATGGGACCGATCGGCGGGCGGGCGAAGGCTTCTCCGGGTACGACGACATCCTCCCCGCGTCTCGCACCATGATTGGACTCTATCGTCCGGGCTTGAGCTACCGCTCCGAAGAGGCGGCCAGAGGACTGCCCAAGGCGCGATATCTATTGATCTCTATCTATCGAATCCGGCCCGGGCAAGATTCCGGATTCGCGGAGCTGGTCAAACTGCGAAGGGCCCATTACGACAGCATCAACCTGGACCGTCCGGAGGTTTGCTATCAAGTAATGTCGGGGGCGCCGTCGGGCACATTCATGTTCCTGACGCCGCTGAATTCGCTGAAGTCGCTGGATGACGGTCTGGCGCGCACGCCGTCTTACGCCGAAGCGCTTCGGGATGCCAACGCCACCGCCGGACGGAAGATTGCGTCGGAAGCTGAAATCGGTCATGAGTTTCTGATCTTTCGAATCGACCCGCGCAGCAGCTATGTGTCTGAAGATTTTGCCGCCGAGGATCCAGCCTTTTGGGCCCCGAAGCCGAAAGACCAATAATGTAATGCCCTTGTAACTCCGCTGCTATTTGATCTATATCCTGGGTGTGCTACTGTCCCCAAAGAGAGGTCAAATGAATCGATTCCTGTTAGCTCTGTTACTGGCCGCGCCCGCGTTTTCACAGTTTGAAGCGGGCAGTGTGTTAGGCACGGTCCGCGATGCCAACAATGCCGTCGTCCGCGGCGCGAAGATCACTCTTAGCAACAATGAAACTGGTATCGCGGCCGCCGCGACGACCGACGACAACGGCAACTACGAGTTTCCGACGGTCAAGGTGGGCCAGTACAAAGTCACCGCCGAGCAGGCTGGTTTTTCGACAGCGGTGGCGAACGATATTCGCGTGAACGTGAGCTCGCGTCAGCGCGTGGATTTGCAACTCGCCGTGGGGCAGGTGTCGCAGACCGTGGAGGTGCTGGGCGCCGCGCCGCTGGTGGAAACAGACACCAGCCAGCGGGACCAGGTGATTACTCACGAAGAAGCGACTGAGCTGCCCTTGAATGGCCGTCAATATTCGTCGCTCGTTCTGTTGACCTCGGGCGTGAAGGTTTCGCCGATTGGGACCGGCAGCAACGTGACGGTGTTGACGCGGGAAGGCTCGTTCAACGTGAATGGGCTCCGCAGCACTTTCAACAACTACATGTTGGACGGCGTGGATAACAACGCCTACGGCACCAGCAACCAGGGTTTTTCAAATCAAGTTATGCAGCCGCCGCCGGACTCGGTCGCCGAATTTCAAGTGGTGACGAATAACGAAAGCGCGGAGTATGGCCGCAGCGCCGGGGCCACCATCAACGTCGCCTATGCCAGCGGCACGAACCGGCTGCGAGTGAACTTGTGGGAATTTCTCCGCAACACCGATCTCAACGCCGTCGGGTTTTTCAAGCCGCGCGCCGGGAGCAATTTTCCATTTCACCGGAATCAATTTGGAGCCACCGTGGGCGGACCCATCGTGAAGAATCGCGCATTTTTCCTCCTGGACTATGAAGGCTTCCGGCAGATCCGTAACATTCCCACCTTCCTGACCATTCCTTCTCTCACGCAACGGATCGGTATTCTGCCGGTGACGGTAACGAATCCGCTGACGGGTAAAACGTATGCGGCCGGCACGCAAATTCCGGCTTCCGATATTCAACCCTGGGCGCTGAAAACCCTGGCCGACCTTCCGTCACCCACTTCGCCGACGGCCGCCAACGCCACTCCGGCTAACAACTACCAGATCTCGCAGCCGTTCAAGAATTTCAACGACAAGTACAACGCGAAGTTCGATTATCAATTCAGCGAGAAGCTAAACGGGTTTCTGCGTCTGGGTCAACTCAAGGCGAATATCTTCGACACTCCGCCGATTCCGCCGCCGTCGGGCGGAGCGGGCAACAGCTCCACCAGAATTCTGGATCAGCAGATTGCCACGGGCATGAACTGGGTAAAGTCCAGCACGCAGGTGCTCGATTTCCGTTTTGCCGTTTCGCGGACTCGGGCCGGCAAGAATCCGGCTGCGCTCGGCCTGCCCAATGCATCGGCGTTGTATGGGATTCCGGGGCTTCCCACCGATCCACGAATTTCCGGCGGATTGCCCACGCAACTTACCAGCGGTTATGCCGATCTCGGACGTCAGGCTACTAATCCGCAGTGGCAATATCCCACTGTCTACAATTCGAAAATCAACTACTCGTGGATTCGCGGGCGCCATTCGCTCAAGATGGGCTACGAGTACCAGCGGATACTTACCGAAGTGATGGATGTCAACCCGTTGTATGGCCGCGATAGTTACGCGAGTAAATTCAGCGGCGATAATTTTGGCGATTTTCTGTTCGGCCTGCGCAGCCAGTACGCGCTGAGCACGCTGTTTGTGGCGAACCTGCAACAGAACATGCACTTCGCATATCTTCAAGACGATTTCAAAGTAACGCCCAAGCTGACGCTCAACCTGGGCGTGCGTTACGAATATGGATCGCCGCAGTTCGAACGGGACAATCGACTTAGTAACTTCGATCCATCCACCGGGACTATTCTGAAGGCGAAGGATGGCGGCACTTACGAGCGCGCGTTGGTGCATCCGGACTTGGGCGACTGGGCGCCGCGCGTTGGCCTGGCGTATCAGATTGCCCCAACGACTGTGATTCGGAGCGGCTTCGGCATCAGTTATGTTCATTTCAATCGCAGCGGAGGCGCTAATCTACTGCCGATCAATGGACCGCAGGTGGTGAATGCCGTCATCAACCAGAGTCCGAGCCAGCCAGGTTTCCTGACCACTCAGCAGGGCTATCCGGCAGGTTTGGCCGATCCGGCGAATTTCAATCCACTTATCGCGAACATTTCCTATCTGCCGAGTAACACGAAGTCCACTTACGTCGCGAGCTGGTTCTTTTCGCTGCAGCAGCAGATCGCCAAGAACACGCTTTTGGATTTGGCTTACGTCGGAAATAAAACCAACCGGCTGCTGCTATTCGCCAATTTCAATCAGGCGCTGCCGAATCAGCCCGGACAGAGTCTTTCGCTGGCGCAGCGTCAGAACACGCGCCCGTTCCCTCAGTTCGGCGATATCACTTACGACTGGAACGGCGGATTCTCGGATTACCACAGCCTGCAGGTGCGCCTGGAACATCGCTTCAGTGGAGGACTGTTTTTCCTGAACTCGTTTACCTTTTCGAAGGCGATCGATAATGCCGCCGGCTCGTTGGAAGACCCGAATGGCAATTACAATGCGCCGCAGGATTTCCATAATCTGAAGGCGGAGAAAGCGCTGTCGGCTTACGATCAACCGGTCACCAATACTACCAGCCTGATTTATCAATTGCCATTTGGGAAGGGAAGGCACTACGCGTCCAACATGCCCGGTCTGGCCGACTTTTTGCTGGGCGGGTGGGAAATCAGCAGCGTCAACAATGCGTATAGCGGCCAGCCGATCACGATTCAAAACGGTCCCATCCCGCCGTCGGCATTTCAGGTTTCGGGAATCCAGCAGGACTTCCGCGGCGCGAACAATTATCGGGTGAACGTCAGCGGCGATCCGGTGAATCATTCGCCGAATCACATCCTGCACTTTTTCAACCTGGCCAACATTCAGGTGCCGACCGATCCGGCGCATCCCTACGGCAATTCGGGCAGGAACATCGCCCGCAGCGATCCTTTCTGGCAGTGGGATTTCGCCGCCAACAAGACCTTCACGCTACCTTGGGAATCCATGCGGCTGCAGTTCCGCGCGGAGATGTTCAACCTGCTGAATCACACCAATTTCCTGCCGCCGAATTCGGTTTGTGGCGCGTTTAATGCTTCCACGGGGGCCTGCACCACGGGCAGTTTTGGACAGATTACCAGTACGTTCGATCCGCGGCTGGTGCAGTTTGGATTGAAGTTGAGTTTTTAATCGACTGTAAGACGTGGCGCGGAGACTCGTCTCTGCGGCCTCGAGACTTATCTCGAGGCTCCTTCCCCGAGCATCGAGACGAGTCTCGATGCCGCAGACTAAAGAGTCCGCGCCACGTCTATCAGGGAGGTCTCGATCAGCCAGCCAAGAAACGCTTGCAAGGAACCCTGGTCTTCCAGGTAGTACCGCGCCGAGGTTTGACGGGCGCTGCCGACGCTGACGGTGATCCCTTCGGGTAGCGCGAGGAACGCATCTTCATCGGTAACGTCGTCGCCGACGTACATCGCCAGGGCGTTTCGCTTGGCCCAGGCTGCCCTGATCCAGTTCACAGCCTCGCCTTTGTGCCAGCGCACGCGCGGGCGAATTTCGTAAACCTGCAGACCCGGCGACATCTGAAAAAGTCCACCGCTGGCGCTCACCGCCGCGTTGGTCAGTTGATGAATCTCGCGAAGCCCGCCGGCGGGTGCACGGCGATAATGTACACTCGCGCTCAAACCTTTATTCTCCACCTGCACTCCGGGTATGTGCGCCAAACGAGTCTGCAAATCCCCCAACAATTCGCCCAGCGCCTGGACTCGTTTGGCCGCGTCCGGCTGGATGAAGTACAGCCCCGGTCCGCTGATCTCCAGGCCGTGATTTCCGGCATAAATAAGAGCCGGCATTCCGACCCGCGCCTTTAAGTCCGCCAGCCCGCGTCCACTGATGATGGCCAGCGATACTTTTTCGAGAGCAGCCAAGCTGGTGAGCGCCAGCAGAGTTTGCGGAGGCATGGACGCCAGGGCGGGATCGTTTACAACGGGCGCAAGGGTCCCATCAAAATCCAGGAAGATAAGAAGATTACTGGCGGACTCAACCTTGGGAGCGATTTCGGAAAGATGATCGAAGAGCGGTTGGGTCATGCCCTAGACCGCCTCGCTTTTGACTTTTTCGGGAAGGTTTACTTTTTCGGGAAGCTCCAGGCGGATCTCGGAAACCGCGCCAATCAGGTTTGCCGCCCAGCGGAAAATGTTGTGCTCCTTCACGCAACGCCGCATGCGCCGCATCCTTTCGCGCCTTTCCCGTGGATCCATTTCAACCGCCTGGAAGATGGCTTCGGCAAGCTGCTCGGTATCGTAAGGATTTACGATGAGCGCATCTTGCAGCTCCCGGCTGGCCCCGGTGAATAGACTGAGTATCAGCGCTCCGCCTTCATCGTTGCGAGCGGCCACATATTCCTTCGCCACCAGATTCATTCCGTCGTGCAACGATGTCACCAGGCACAAGTCGGCGATGCGATAAAGGGGCTCGATCTCTTTGTGGGTGTGCTGCCTCTTCAGGAACAGGATCGGTTTCCAGTGGTTTGTTTGGAAGCGCCGGTTAATGCGTTCCACCTCGGACTCGACTTCCGAAATCAAGTCTTGATAGCGGCCGATATGGGTGCGGCTGGGCGCGCCGACTTGCACAAACGTAAATCGTCCGACGTAGGCAGGGTGCCGTTCCAGGAAACGCTCGATTCCACGAAAGCGCTCGGGGATGCCTTTGGTGTAATCCAAGCGGTCCACGCCGATTCCGACAAAATCCGCTTTTACTCCGAGGTGCTTCAGGACGTCGACGCGCTCGACCCGCGACTCGAATCCATTGTTCTTGTGGTTGTGATGCGCGGTTTCCTTGAAATCGACGCTGATGGGGAAGGGGCGAACACCGGTGAAGTGGCCGCCTTTGTTGACTGCAAACCGCTCCCACTCAATGCGCGACTCGAGTGTGCGGTCGATAGTCTCCAGGAAATTGTTGCAATGCGATTGAATGTGGAACCCGATCAAGTCCGCGCCCAGCAGGCCTTCCAACAATTCGCGCTGCCATGGACAGATTCCAAACGCTTCCGGATTCGGCCACGGAATATGCCAGAAAATGGCTACTCGAACATCCGGGCGCCGCTCTTTTATCAACTTTGGGAGTAGAGCGAAGTGATAGTCCTGCACCAGCACGATCGGATGCTGGGCGCCGTCCATCTCTTCGAGCAAGGCGTCCGCGAACTTGCGATTCACCGCGCGATACGCATCCCAATCCTCGGCGCGAAACACGGGACGCGTGTGCGCTATGTGGCAGAGCGGCCACAGGCCTTCGTTGGCGAAGCCATAGTAGTAACGTTCTTCTTCTTCCTTGGTGAGCCAAACGCGGCGAAGTGTGTAGCGCGGCTCTTCGGGCGGAACGCCCAGGCGATCGTACGCGTCGACGGTATGATGATCCGCATCGCCGGCGCCGTGCGCCACCCAGGTTCCATGGCAGGCCCGCAGGATTGGCTCCATCGCGGTTACCAATCCACTGGCGGGGACAATGGTTTCCACCGCGCCTCCACGATAGACGTGTTCATAGGGCTCGCGATTAGAAACCACGAACAGGCGGCTATCGTCGAGCGCGGCGTGCTGATAGACCCGCAATCGCTCGGCGGTCCAAAGCGAATCGGCGGCCTCACGCAGGCGGGCTTCTTCTTCCGCGGATGCGCGAGCTACTTTCAAGCTGTCGGCAAGATTGGTTACCTCACGCGTCAGAGGTTTGAAAACATCTTCACCGGGAAGCTCCGGATGCGGCAATGTGCTTCCCGCGCGCAGATCCT
Organism: uncultured Chthoniobacterales bacterium; assembly: GCA_955652855.1. The sequence continues at coordinate 7,282 of CATPCN010000099.1, forward strand.
GCAGCCACTGCGCCATGCGCCTGATGGGCCGTTCCATGCTCCAACGGACGATGAGCAGCGTGATCCCGGAGATCAGCAGCATCTGGACGAGCACATGCTTGAAGGTGTCGCGCCAGATTTTGCTGTCCTGCGCGTCGATGTAAGACGCATCGTGAAAAACAGCCAGCGCCCACATGGTTTGCTCATTGCGGCGCAGAGGCACGGCGTACACGTGCATTTTGTTTTCGCCCACCTGTACAAAATTGCCGTGACCGTTACCGCGAAACACGTCCTTATTCAACGGTGGGAGAACGGGGCCGAGACGCGCCGCGAGATTGGAGGTGGTGAAAACCGGATGGCCCTGGTCGTCGTAGATAGCGACGCCGGCGAGGCGCTCCCGATTGCCAAAGCGTTCGACGATGCGCTGCAGGTTTTCCTGCGCGCCCTTCGCCAAGAGAGGCTGAATGGTTTCCTGGAGGCTTTCGGCCAGGACCTGTGCACGCTTTTCCAGGTCGTTGCGGCGGCTGCGATCTTCCGCCTGCACTTGATATAGAGCAAACCCGATGGAGACCAGGGTAACGGCGGCAACCAAGGAAAGGATTAAACGAAGGCTCATGCGCATGTTGTTCTCCTCTCCAGTGCCAACCGTGCGTCAGGATACAGATCTCGCGTTACTAGTGTTACTTAGCACGGGTCATGCCAACGTCGAGCCTTTCCGGGTGTTCGGACAAATGATGAAATACAAAGGACGTTTGAGTTTGTGCGCGGGAGACAAAACGAAGCCAGCGCGAAATATTTACACGATCCAAGACTCAAGATCACTCGCAACCGAAAACGGCGAATTCGAACCCACCGGACCCTGAATAGAGATTTGAAAAAACGAAGCCAACCACGTGGTTGGCGGCGCAAAGCCATTTTGCAAAACGAACCCAATCTCTTTCCGGATAAGGCACGGCCCTCCTGCATTCACTTTACCAGTGGGTTGGCGAGGTATTGGGGGCTGAAGTTGGTAAGTGATGGTGAGGATTGGGAGGAAATTTTATCGAACGCTGTCACTCGCAAGAGGATGCCCGCTTTCTAGTTGAAACACGCGGCTCGAAATCACCCTGATCATGCCACAGTGACATGACGAAGTGGGATTTCCTTGAGAACGGCGAGTTCCAGTTCTTTGACCAGAACCGGGATCTCGCGATAGCCGTGCAC
>CATPCN010000100.1 GCA_955652855.1 uncultured Chthoniobacterales bacterium
CCCTACGAGCAGCTTCAGGTTCGGATCCAAGGCGAGGATCTGTCGCAGTTGGGAGATCGACTCGGGGGGATTTAGGCCGCGGCCGAAATCCCAGGCCCTTTCAACCGCGCGACTGAGTAGCTCGTAGGGTCCGTCCGGTTTCCAATTGAGCTTGCGCGTGATGAGGTCGACCGCAGCGCTGGTCAGCGGCGCGATCAAAGGTTCGCCGGATGGATCGTCGAAATGATAGAAGCTTGAGTCCGGATTAGGATCGAAGCCTGAGACGGAGGCGTCGTAGCGTCCTCTCACTTTGCCGTTCCGCCGGTCCAATTCGCGGCGAAACTCGGCGACATCGAAGCGCCCGGCCAGTCTGCGGCTTACGGCCTGGTCGATCCCCGTCAATGCCGCCACCCTGTCGGCAAGGCGCGTTGTGGCCTCGGCGTCGGCTTCCCCTTTGAGGAGATCGCTTAAGAAATCGCTCCGCGCATAGAGTTCGACATCGGCGACGTCGGCGCGGGTCACGGAGCCTTTGGCCTCGCGCGCCACCGCAGCCATGGTGGGAAGGCTCCACACATATTGCAGCAGGCTGGAGCCCGAAAATTCGCGGAAGTCGAGCACCGGCGAGACGAGGATGAGACCCCTCACCCCGACGCCCTGCTGGGTCTGCAATTCGCGAACGATTTTCGGTCCGCGGATGCCGCCATAGCTTTCGCCGACGACAAATTTTGGTGAGAGCAACCGGTCGGACTTTTCCAGCCAGCGGCGTATCGTCACCGCAATCGAGTTAACGTCGCCGTCGACCGAAAAGAAGCGCTTGCGCACGTCCTCACCCGTCGCGACGAACCGGCTATAGCCGGTGCCGACCGGATCGAGGAAGACGAGATCGGTAAAATCGAGCCAGGTCTCCGCATTGGGTTGGAGATCCGGCGAGGCGGAGGAAATCGGCGCATCTGCGTCGATCGCCAGCCGCCAAGGTCCGGCATTGCCGAGTTGCAAGTAGGCCGAGGCCGCGCCGGGCCCGCCGTTGAAAAGGAACGTCACGGGCCGGGTGGCCGGATCGGCGCCATCCAGCTGATAGGCGGTATAGGCGATATCGGCTTGCGGCTCCCCCTTGTCGTTGAACAGGCGGATCGAACCCGCGGTGGCCGTGAAGGCGAGCGTGCGGCCGGGAAGCGCCAGTGTGTGTTTCGTGGCGGAATCCGGCGGCAGGCGGCGGTGCTCGGCGGCGGGCGAATTCGGGCTAGCGCCGCCGTGTTCGCCCGTTACTCCGGATTTTTGACCCGAGGGCGTTGCGGCGGGTTGCTGCTGGGGGGGCTGCGGCGCATCCTCGGCACGCGCCCCTGCCACCACGGAGAGCGCGAGAAGCGCGGCAATGAGGCACGCATGGCGCGACGCCGCGAAAGACATGGCCATTCCTCTGTTCTCCCCCGTCTCTATTTCTCGAGGGCAACTCGGACTTTAGGTGAAAACCGCAACAACCGCACAACGCCGGCAGATTGAAGTTCGTCAGCAATCACAATTCCGCTAACACCCAGCGCGGCGGTGCGCGGCCATCGCCGGCCCCCTATTCGGCGGAGCGCATTTCCCGGCGATTGGAGCCTATTGAGGTTCGATCCACACGACGTAAGCCAGGTTACCGAGATGCATACTTGAGATCTGGTCCGCGATCGGAAGGCCTATGTGTGATATCTATCACATAAAGATTGGATCAGGGGGCGTAATCCAAAATTCAACGGACGAAGACCGGTGGGATTGTTCCGCGATCAGTTTTCCCACCAATTGCGCTCCACTGAGCGAATAGCGAGGCTGCCATGAAACGATATTCAATTCACTTGATCGCCATTCTGATGCTTGCCGTCGGGTTGTCGACGGCGCCCGCCAGCGCGCGACCCAAGTCCGACTGCGTCGGACCAGCCTTCTTGCTGATGTTGGGCGTCGGTTACTGAGCAGCTGCGGTACGGGCCTGAACCTATTCAGCCTTTCCGCTGCGTTGCGAAAGCTGGAATTCAGTAAGCCGCCCCCAAAATTACCTGGGACCGCGTGGTTTCCGACGATCTCGCTGCTTTGTGGGCCGCCAGCGCTGCCTGCTGAGTTCGGGCCGATCGAGCCACCGATTGGCTGTAAGGACCGGGCCCATCCGATGTCACGCAACCTGAAACGACACTGACCAAGACAGCTGCCAAGATGTATTTGAACATGCCCGTTGCTCCGTCTATTGGAGGTTCCTAGTTGGGGACGTCATTTTAATAATGGGTAAAAATCGGGCCGAATGGACGGCTGCGCTCGCAATAATCTTTTGCTTGGAGGTCCAGCGGAGTTCGCGGATGTGTCGTAAGATAGCCATCAGCGATAGGATTTTAGTATGAAAGTCATTGTTGTTGCGCTTTTTGCGCTTACGGGCCTCGCGGCACCAGCGGCAGCTCAGTCACCGGTTGCCATCGTGGAAGAGGTTCAGGGCAAGGTCACCGGCGCCGATCTGATGGATTACGTGACGCCCAGAACCGTCATTAAGCTCGGTCAGAACGGCGCCATTGTTCTGGGCTATATGGATTCATGCTGGCGCGAAAAGATCACCGGCATCGGTACGGTGATCGTCGGCACCGACGAGAGCAGCGTTCATCTTGCCGATGTCAAACGCGAGAAGATGGAATGCGACGCGGGCCATTCGCACGCGACCGCGCGCGAGACCAGCGAGGTTGCCGCGACTATCGTGCGGAGCATGGGAAGCAACGTTTCGTTGAGCCCTCAAGTCATGCTTTACGGCGCTTCGCCCCTTGTAGATGCAAAAGGTCGAGGCACGCTGACGATGGAGCGTCTCGACGTGACGGGCGAACGCCAGCAGATTGAGCTTAACGGGAGTCAGTTGAAGGGCAGGTTTTTCGATTTTGCCACCACGAACCGGGCATTAACACCGGGCGGCACATACTTGGCGACTTTCGGGACTTCCAAGATCGTATTCCGGATCGATTCGCAGGCCAAGTCGGGTACGACGCCGATCGTTGGGCGTTTGCTGCGGATGGAATAGGCTTTGTCAGGCCTCGGGTTTTGACGATCCAGCGCCCTACGCGCGATCTGATCGCAGTCGCCATTATCGCGCTGGTCTGCGGCGCGGCTGCCGTGTCCCCCGTGTTCGATATTGCCCGCGGTCTATCGATCGATATTCTTACCGCGCTGCGTTGGAAGATGTTGGGGAGAGGGCAAGATCCAGCCTCTTCACTTGCGGTGGTTGTCGCGATCGACGAGGAGAGTTACCAAACCCCACCCTTCAAAGGCTCGCCCACCTTGACCTGGACCGGTGAGATCGGCCGCGTGCTGGGCGCGATCCAGCAAGGCGGCGCAAAGGTAGTCGGTTTTGACGTTGTTTTTCCGACATCGATCGAACAGTCGGAGATACCGTTCGGCGACGGCGTGCTGGGGGAGAAGGTCCGCGGTTTCGATCGCGATTTTCTGCGCGCGCTCGCGGCGGGATCGTCCGCCGGCAAGGTCGTGCTGGGTGAGGTTCTGCGCGGTGACCAACCGATCCGGCCGTCGCCCGGACAGCGGATCGCTGTCCGCCAGCAGCAGAATCTCCGGCCGCTCAATGTTTATACCGATAGCGATGATGTGGTGCGCCGGCTGCCGTTGACGTTTTCCGTTGACGGAACCCGGGTGCCGTCGATGGCCCTCGAGCTGGCCTCGCGCGCGCTCGACGCGAAACCGGAATTCGGTCACGATGGGGCCGTTACGCTTGCCGGCTATCGAATTCCGAGCCAAGTGCCGAATACGATGACGCTCAACTTCGATGGCGGCGCAAATGATGTTCCGACCTTTTCCTTTGCCGATCTGCGTTTTTGCGCAACAAAAAACGACAGCGAATACTTTCGGCGCTGGTTCGAAGGCAAGGTCGTCATTTTCGGCACCGTTCTGGACGCGGAAGATCGCAGACTGACGTCAAAACGCTTCACCACTGGAATTGAGGGATTGCGGGCGTCACGCTGCGCGCTTGAGGACAAGCCGATCACGGGAAGCTTCAGGCGTAGCACGATTGCCGGCGTCTATATCCACGCCACCGCCGTCAACAACCTGATCGCCGGCAACGCGGTTGTCGAACTCGGCCGGCTGCCGATTTTTCTGATAGCAGCGCTGGTTGCGGTATTTGCCGCGACCTTTGCACTAATTCTCCTGCCGACCAGCGCCATTCTTGCGTATCTGGCAGCGATCGTCCTTTATGCGATCGGCGCCACGTTGATGTTCAATCACTCGTTTGCGCTGCCGCTCAGCGAGCCATTCATCGCCGGAGTCGCGGCGTTGGCCGCAATGGTCGGCTATCGTTTTATCGTCGCCGATAAGGACCGGCGATTGCTCCAGAAGAGCTTCGCTTTGTATTTGGCCCCGCACGTCATCAATCGGATGCTCACATCAAACAAGCTGCCGGAACTTGGCGGGGAAACCCGCAACGTGACCGTATTTTTCTCCGATATTGAGGGCTTTTCGCTTCTTGCGGAAAAAATGTCGCCTGATGCCCTGATGTCTGTGATGAACGAATATCTGTCGGCTATGACCGACATCATTGAAAGCTATGGTGGATACGTCGATAAATACATCGGCGACTCCATCGTTGCGGTTTTCGGCGCACCCGCCGACGATCGCGACCATGCCGCCAATGCGGCGCGCGCCGCGCTGGACTGCTGCGAGCGCCTCGCGGAGCTCAATCGCGATTCGATCGCCTTCCACGGCTACAAACTGGCACAACGCATCGGGATCAATTCAGGCGACGCTCTGGTCGGCAACTTCGGATCGCGGCGGCGTTTCAACTATTCGGTCATGAGCGACGCGGCA
>CATPCN010000101.1 GCA_955652855.1 uncultured Chthoniobacterales bacterium
TTCGCTTGCGCCGACGATGGCATAGGCTAGCTGAATGCCAATGATGCCAAACAGGCTCGTCACCGCAGGTTCGATCACCATCTTATCGTCCCGCCGCCAACCGATCAAAATGTTTCCCGGACTGCTCCCGTACCAACGATTCAATGCACTGCTTATCAAGGAACGCCGGTAGAGGATGGTGCTGCCACCGGTTTTTCCTTCGATCACCTTGGCCAGCTTAGGATCATAGTCGCGTCCCAGCCATTTGCAGATTTGTTCCCAATCTCGTGCGGCTCCTGGTTTCGCCTGTGCCATCGCCACCGAGCAGTCGCGTATAGCGCGGGCTAGCCGGGCCAAGAAGCGCCAGCGATCGAGCCGTTCACTACCGTGCTCGGCCGCAACACTAGCCTCTTGAAGCCGCCCCCATCGCTCCGCAAAGGCCACGAATCTTTCATCGTCGGCGTTCGCGAGCTGAAGGAAGTCTCTCCATAGGTGTGCTGAGACCTTTCGCGGCTGCAGAGCGGTGGTGCTGCGGATTGTTCCTTTTCCTCTTTTTCTCTCAACTGTAGGTGTAGTCCACTCCCAGGAAAGTATTCCGTTCTCCGACAGGATCGCTTTGAAAGGAACACGAACCTCCTTCGCGATCGCAACTTTTCCATTTCGCCGGGCTGTGACCTGGGCAAACACTTCGGTCGGCCACTGATCTTCGATTGTTGATTGTAAAGGTTTTCGTGCCATTTGGTGATATCTACGTTATATCGCAGACCCCCATCAAAGAGCTACTAGGTACTAGACTTGGGATAGTGATACCACAAACACAAACCCTTTCCATCGAATCCCGGGCACTGGAACACTTGATTCCTTATGCCCGTAACGCTCGCACCCATTCGGACGAGCAAGTCTCCCAAATTGCCGGCAGCATCGCCGAGTTTGGTTTTAATAACCCCATCCTGGTCGATCGCGACGGCGGCATCATAGCCGGCCACGGTCGAGCCTTAGCCGCCCGCCAGCTCAACCTGACACATGTTCCGGTGATCGTTCTCGATCATTTGACCGAAAACCAGAAGCGGGCCTTCATACTGGCGGATAACAAACTAGCCTTAAGCGCGGGCTGGGACGAGGAAATGCTCCGGCTCGAACTGGAAGCGCTGGCCGAGCAAGACTTCGAGTTGGCCCTCACCGGGTTCGACGATCAGGAACTCAAAGACCTCCTGATCGCCGAGTCCCAAAGACTCGACCCCAACGAAGTTCCCGAACCACCACAAATCCCTACTACCAAGCTGGGGGACGTGTGGGTTCTGGGCGATCATCGCCTCCTATGCGGTGATGGCCTCCAGATCGACCTTCTGGATCGGTTGCTCGACCGGCGCAAATGCGAGCTGGTGTTCACCGACCTGCCCTACAACGTGGACTACACCGGCAAGGACCGGAACCAAATGAAGATCGCCAACGATGCTCTGGGTTCTGAGTTTGGAGCCTTTTTGCGTGCCGCGTGCAAAGCCATCGTCAGCGTAAGCACTGGTCCGATCTATATTTGCATGTCATCGGGCGAGCTACACCGGCTGTATGCCGCCTTCACCGAAGCAGGCGGCCACTGGTCCACTTACGTCATCTGGGCCAAGAACAACTTCACCCTGGGGCGTTCCGACTATCAAAGGCAATATGAGCCGATACTATACGGCTGGCCCCAGGCTACCAAACATTACTGGTGTGGGGACCGCAATCAGGGTGATATCTGGTTCTGCGACAAACCGCACGCCAATAAATTACACCCCACTATGAAGCCGGTGGAACTGATCGAACGCGCCATCGAGAACAGCTCTCGGAAAGGAGACGTGGTCCTCGATCCGTTCGCCGGTTCCGGATCAACGCTCATCGCCTGCCAAAACCTTGGGCGGCGGGCTCGAGTGGTCGAACTGGAACCTCGGTATGCGGATGTCATCGTGCGACGGTGGGAAATCTACACCGGATGCGCCGCTCATCTGGAGGAAAATAACCATACTTTTGCCGAAGTTGTCGCGATGCGGTGTGAGGAAAGCGAGCAGGAATAACGAAGAAGAATATGCCAGAGATACGAGGTAGACCATTTGAACCAGGAAACAATTTCGGGAAAGGGCGGCCGAAAGCAAGTAAGAACAAGACCAGGGCGGCGATGGAAGAGATCCTTTCCCAACACGGAGAGGCTCTGATGCGTAAGTGTATCGTCCAGGCCCTGCAGGGCGACCGCAACACCCTGAAGCTCTGCTTGGAACGGTTGATGCCGGCGCGTCGCGATGGATTTGTGTCATTGCCGACCTTGCGCTCACAAACGAGCCAGGATGTCGCCGAGTCGTGTGATAGCTTGCTGCGGGCAATCGGCGCTGGACGCCTTACCCCAACCGAAGGGGGATTGGTGGCCGAAATCCTGGAGCGCCGGCGACGGGTCATCGAGACGACGGAGGTTGAGGGAAGACTCGAAAAGCTGGAAGCCTTCATGGCGAATAAGAAGAATTAGGGAGAGATCATGATCCGACACCTACAAAAACGATTGGAGCGCGTGGAGGCAGCTCTGCAAGAGCGAACCCGTGGCCCGATCAGACTCCGCTACTTCGATAATGCATTCAAGACAGTAACACTGGCGGAGAATGAGCGAATCGTTTGCGACGTTTACCGAAGTACTCATGGAGGGCTCGTGGAATGGGCGCGCCAGCGCATCACCTCAGATCCCTCCGATGAGGGCCGACGCAACGAGACCGGTCATTGCCTGGAAGACATTATGAGAGAGAAGGGCCTCGATTGTGAACGCCAGGCCGACGGAAGCTGCCGGCTTTGTGGCCACCAGGCTGTAGGATAAAAGCCGGCCCGAAAGCCTCCGGAGTCACCAGCGGCCGCCACTCTCGCCGGAAATCAAATCAACACTTCCTCCGGCCGCTCTCCATAATCAGCCACTAGCTCCTGGCTGCTGCCTCCGTGCTGATAAGCCTCCACACGCCGTCCTGACGGATACCCAGAGGAAGCTGTACCACGCGCGGATGAGCAGATAGGCAACCGGGAAAAAGCCGGACGGTCTCGCCCGGCTGAAGAAGAATACTTCGGAAAGCTGAAATTACTTCGGTACCGAGTAGACCCGCTCACCATCACGTTTGACCGACTTCACCCGCAAGCCGAGTTTCTTCCCCAAGTGTCCGCTGATGAAGCCGCGCACACTGTGGGCCTGCCAGCCAGTGGCCTTCATGATGGCCTGCAAGCTAGCGCCGGAGGGGCCCTGGAGCAGCGCCAGGACCTGGTCCGTCTTGCTGCCTTTCCGGGCTGTGTTGGCGCCACGTTTGGCGGTAGGCTTCTTGGTTGCCTTACGCGCCGCGGCGCCTTTCTGCGCCCCGGCGCGCGCCGTGGAGCGCTTCTTGGCGGGCGTACGCCCGTCCGGGCTCGCCGTAGCCGCGGTTTTGTTCGTAGCTTCCGCGGCGGAATTCGTTGTATTGGTTTTCATTTAGTCCTTCACCTTTCTTTGGGCTTCCCTCGGGGCAGCCCGGTTTCATTTGGTGATCACATTCATGGCTCTGGTGCGCTCAGGAGTCAAGTCAATTCGAGCGGTTTTGTGTTTATGCAAGAACGCCCCCTTCGGGCGATGCCAA
>CATPCN010000102.1 GCA_955652855.1 uncultured Chthoniobacterales bacterium
CCGGTCCAGCGCCTCGAACAGGCTTTCTCGATTGCGCGGCTCGAATAGAATTCCGTTCGTTCCGTCCGTGAGTATCTCGAGGATGTTGGGTTGTCGCGGCGCGACGATCGCGCGTCCCAGCGCCATGTATTCGAACAGCTTGAGCGGCGACGCATATTCGTTCGCCGCCGGTTGGAGCGCGATGTCGAATGCGCAAACATGGTCGCAAATTCGATCGCGCCCGACCACTCCCGTGAAGCGCACGCGATCCGCTACGCCCACCGATCGCGCCCGGGCCTCGAGGTTCGCTCGCGCCGGACCGTCGCCGACGACGAGCAGCATCCAGTCACTCCGACCCGCGCCGGCGAGATAGTCGATCACGCAATCGACGGCGTTCCATTCCCTCACGAAGCCTGTGAATCCCAACACGTGCCTGTCTGCAATCCCGAGGCGGCGCTTCGCCTCGTCGTTTGAAAGTTGGACGGCAACGCGATCCGGATCGACGCCGTTCGGGATGACGACGATCTTGTCGGAGGCGACACCTTCCCGCTCGACGATTCGGGCAAGCACGGCCGTCACCGGCAAGACATAGTCGGCCCGGCGCCAAACCCACCGTTCCAACGATCGCGCTATCGCGCCTAGCGCAAGTCCGCCGTCCGCCCCGCGTTCGAGATATAGCGGCGAATTCACTTCCAGGAGGTACGGCACGTCGAAGCGCTTCTTGAGCAGCGCTCCCGCGAGTAGATAAAGATTGTGCCGCTCGTACAGCACGTCGGGCTTGTGCTCCGCGTAGGCGCGCCGCAGACGAACGTAGGCAGGAATGTTGTAAGCGAGTTCGAGCAACTCGTATGCGGCTCTTGGCAGATACTCCCTCACCCACGCCAGCAGGCCGGGCCTCGACCCGAAGCTCGCGCCAGACGCTTCCCCCGGCCCGACGATCATCACTTCGTGGCCGCACCTTCGCAATGCGGCTATGAGCTCCTCGATGTGAACGGCCTGACCGTCCTTCGAGCCGGTGCGATGATGATAGAGGATCTTGAGCCGCTTCATCTGGCCGCAATCACGCCATCGCATAATCGCGGACCAAAAGCGTCCGCGCGATGCGGAGACCGAACTTCCACTGCTGGCGATCCCAGGGCGTGAAGCGTGGAATCTGGAACAAGTCGTCGCCTATCCTTGCTGCGCCCCATGCCGTGGACACAGCGGCGTCGAAGCCAAGTTCCCGCACGAGACCCACATGCGCTGATGTGTAGTCCTGCCCCGGCCGCCCGTTTGGATAGGCGAACAGCTTCACCGGCGCGCCGACGATGCGCTCGAGGTGGGCGCGCCCTTCCCCAATTTCGCGCTGCGCTGCCTCGATGTCCATCTCGGCGAGTATCGGGTGCGAGACCGTATGAGCGCCGATCGCCATTCCGGCGCGGTGCATCGCCGCTATATGTTTCGACGTCAACATCAGGTCGTCCGGAAGGTTCGCTTTGACACGCTCGGCAATCTTCTCGACGATGTCGACCCTCAACTCGGGCGGTAGATACTTGATCTGGTCCAGGATGCCACGAGCGGTGGCTCGCTTTTGCTCAACGGTCGCGATGGCATGCGAGCCGAGACCGAGATCCGCGAGATCGAGGGTCTCGGTTTCTGCCTGCCGCGCGGCCTCGATGACGGTGTCGTTGAACATGCGCCCGCCGTCGAGATAGCCGGTCGCCACGAAAAAAGTCGCGGGCAGTCCAAGGCGCACGAGGACCGGCATCGCGATATCGTGGTTATCGCGGTAGCCATCGTCGAACGTGATCGCCAGTGCACGCGGCGGCAAGCGTCCGCGCTTCAATCCTGCGACGCCGTCGGCCAGCGATATCACATTGAAGTTCGCCTTGGCAAAGTGCATACGCGCCTCGAATTCGGCACCGGTTGGTTCCGAGGGCCGCAACGGATCGTGCGCCGCCAACACGCGGTGGTAGATGAGCACGCCAAGCCACGGCGCGCGATGCATGCTGAGGAGCGCCTGCACCAAAAAGTCAGCCACGTTCCCTCGCCACATGCGCGCCCGCGACTTCGGACAGGATCTCGAACTGGCGACGCGCAATCGACTGCCAGTCGAAGGATGCCGAATACGCACGAACCTTCGCGCGTTCGGGCGGTGCCAAGAGGACCGTCATTAGCGCGTCCGCGAACGCTACAGGCGTGCGGGTTTCGACGACCCGCCCGGCGACGTCGGCGGTGACGATTTCGCGCACGCCTCCGACGTCGGTGGCAACGACCGGCGTGCCGCAGGCCATCGCTTCCAGGAGCACGTTGGGCCAGCCTTCGCGCGTGGAGCCGAGCGCGAGCACATCTGCCGCCGTGTAAAGTGCGGCGAGCCTTTCCTGCGCCATGGGATCGACGAAACGGACGCGATCCATCATGCCTAGACGCTTCGCCTCCGCCCGTAACGCGGCAGCTTGCGGACCAGTCCCGACGATCACGACCCGCGCGTGCGGCACGCGCGCCGCCGCTCGCAGCACAAGGTCGTGGCCTTTTTCCGCCACCAGGTTGCCTACCGATGCGATGAGCGGCGCGTCGCCGGCGCCAAGGTCGGTGCGCATTGCATCGCGATCGATCGGTCGAAACAGCGCCGTGTCCACGCCGTTGCGCAGCACTTCCACGTGCTCGGAGCGCACGCCCAGCGCAACGAGCGCGCGCTTGAGCGCAGCAGACACCGCGATGACTCGACCAGCCTCTGCGGCCGCTGCCAGGATCTTGGCGCGCGGTCCGGGCATCCGTGCGATCAGGTTCACGTCGCTCCCGCGC
>CATPCN010000103.1 GCA_955652855.1 uncultured Chthoniobacterales bacterium
AAACAAAATATTGTCGATCCTACGGTGGTCGACGTTTACGAGTTGATCATCAACGGCGTGGAAATGTCGCCCGGCTATTCCGAATTGAACGATCCGCAGACGCAGAGAAAACGTTTGCTCGAGCAAGCCGGCGAAGAAACGCAGAAGATCGACGAAGAATTTTTGCTCGCGCTCGATTACGGCATGCCGCCGGCCGGCGGATTCGGCATGGGCATCGATCGACTGGTCATGATGCTGACCGGCGCGGAATCGATCCGCGATGTGATTTTGTTTCCTCTCCTAAAACCGAAGCGCGATTAAATTACGGAGTGGCGGTTGGTGAAGCCGTCGCGCTCGGGCTGGCCGATGGACTCGCGCTTGGCGACACATTCCGGGCCTGGTGAAGAAGAACTCGTGTTCCCGGTCCTCGCCTCCTCAGCTCGGGTGCGGCCAAATTCAGAGTGTTGTAGACCCGTTGCGCTCATTTTGCTGAGGCCAGGGTTGTTAATCGGTCCATATCCTTGCGGGCCGCCTGCTCCACTTGGCAGGCCGCTTCTCAAGCTCGCGCTCGGAATCGGACTAATGCCTGCATCGAGAATGTGTGAGTTGAACGGGCTGTCGCTGTCGGTCTCCGTTTCGCTTTTTTCGCTCGTCTCCGCGGATTTCACTTCGCCGCTTTTGCGATCCGGCTCGACTACCATCTGTTCGCCGCGAGCCCCGCTGCTGGAGACGGCGTCACCATGCGATGTTCCGTTCGAGAACGGGTTTGCGGCGGTGGATGAGGACGAGCCTCGCCGCGGTTGATTGACCACTCGAGGAAGCGTTGTCGGCGCTCGCTGTCTCGCGCGTTGAATCCCGGCCCCGTAACAGCCGCCGTTTTTGCCACGATGGCAGAACTGTCATCGACCGATTTGAGCGGCAGATCCCAGCCGAACCCGAGCCGGCGATCGCATAAGAAATTAGCCCCATGCCGCCGAGGGAGATTATGAACATCCGAAAAGTCGTCAATTTCATGAGCTTAATATTTTGACGTGATTACATCGTGCGATAGCTTTGAGATCAAGCATTTTTAAAGAGATGACCTGATCCTGCGATGCCGCTGCTCACCAAACAAGATCGAGATAAAAATTTTCGGTTTCGATCCGCGACGTAACTTTTGCGTTCGATTTGTTTATGTCGATCTAACGACCGTTAACTAGGAGTATGAAAATGATGGGAACGATCAGTTGTCGAAAGTTAATCGTCGCGGCGGCGGCCGCCCTCGCCTTCACATTGTCTTCGACCTCTACGCACGGCCAGACCCTTGGTAGTCAATACGGCAGATCAGCGACGCCATCCCCCGGCCCGGACACTCCGAACACTGGTAACGAAAAAGTAACAGTTCAAGGACCGGCGGAAACTGACGCCGAGGCCCGCGCAAGAGTCAGAGACAGAAAAGAAACGATGGTGATTGAGACGGCTCCAGGAAAAAGAAACACCCCCAGTCCCGAGTTTGCCGGGAGTCTTCTCGATGCTGGCCTTCCAAAAATCTCAAACGAAAAAGAAAGTGCGAAGACGAAGGCCGAATCGAATTCACAACCGACGAAGCCAAGTCCCGTTCAGAACGCCGCGCCCACTGCACGACCAAAACAAACTCCCAGCGCGACTGCCACACCAGCCCAAATCGAAGCGCCTTCCTTAAGCCTAAGCACCATTCCTACGCCGAGCGCGACAATTAGCCTTCGACCGTAGCATTTATCTGTCGAGTTTAGTCGCAATAAGCTTCTCAAGCTTGACGATGTCGGCCGCGAACTTGCGAATGCCTTCCGCGGTTTTGTCTGTTGCCATGGCGTTATCGTTTAGCAGATAGCGGAACTTCTTTTCGTCGAGCTCCAGCTTGTCGATCTTCGCGCTCTTTGCTTTCTCGGGATCAAGCTTGCGTTCGACCGGCTCATACGATTCGGAGAGTTCTTTCATCAGCTCGGGGCTGATCGTGAGCAGGTCGCAACCTGCCAGCTCGAGTATTTGACCCACATTGCGGAAGCTCGCGCCCATCACCTCAGTCTTGTGTCCGAATTTTTTGTAATAGGTGTAAACTTCGTTGACGGATTGGACTCCAGGATCTTCCGCCCCGCTGTAATCGCGTTTGTTCGCGGCCTTGTACCAATCGTAAATCCGGCCGACGAACGGTGAGATCAACTGCACTTTTGCTTCCGCGCAACGCACCGCTTGCGGCAACGAAAACATGAGCGTCAGGTTGCATTTTATTCCCTCCTTCTCCAATTGTTCCGCCGCGTTGATGCCTTCCCATGTCGATGCAATTTTTATGAGGACGCGTTCGCGCGGAATTTTGCGCCCTTCGTAAAGTTTGATCAGCTGACGCGCTTTTTGGATTGATCCTTCCACATCGAACGAGAAACGCGCGTCGGTCTCTGTCGAAACGCGCCCCGGCACGATCTGCAACATCTCGGAACCGAAGCGAATGAGCAGATGCTCAATGATGTCCTCGATCTGGGCTGCGCCGCTTAAGCCCGATTTCTTTCGATCGACAATCACTGCCTCGAGCAAATGTTGGTACTGTTTCTTTTGCGTGGCCGCGTAAATCAGGCTCGGGTTGGTGGTCGCATCCTGCGGTTTGTATTGGCGCATGGATTCGAAATCGCCGGTGTCGCCGACGACTTTGGTGAATTTCTTGAGCTGCTCGAGCTGACTCAGCTTCGTTCCACTTCCTTTCTGCTCGGCAACTGTCGTGCTCATAGTTTTGCTTCCGAATGCGATGAAACACCGGAAACGCCGCTTCATGCCTGCGAAATTGTAGGGCGCGCGCACACGCCGCACAAATGCGATTTGCGCGTGGCAGAAAAGATTGCGCGTGAAACACGCCGCTACACACGGTAAAGATGCGCCTCGAACGTTGCGGCTGATTGCGCGCGTGCTAGTTTAAACGCAATGGACACGCCCCAAATCACCGCTTACCTCAAAACTACCTGCGGCTGGAGCGCCGGCGTTCGCGCCGTGCTCGCCAAATACAATCTTCCTTACACAGAAAAGGACATCATCCAGAACCCGGCATTCCGCTGGGAGATGGAAACGAAAAGCGGCCAACCGCTTTCGCCCTGCGTCGAGATCAACGGCAAAATACTGCCCGATGTGAGCGGCGAAGAAGTCGAGGAATATTTGATCGACAATAAAATCGTGCAGTCAAGTAACGACGAAGCCGGCGTTCCGCTGAACGCGCCGTGTGCGACCGAGCAGCACGAGAGCGAAGTAAAGCTAAGGTTTTAGTTTCAGCTTTTATCGTTTGAGCAAGCGGCGCGCTTTGCGCGCGATGGCTTTCGGTTTCCTCTGCGTGAATCTGTGCCAATCTGTGGCTAGATTCCTGATCGTTCTCGATGAAATTTCTGGCCCGCATTTCCAAGGAACGTGGCAAAAAGCGTTTCGGCTGGAAGCTGAAGCTCTTCGGCATTCTCTGCGTGGGCGGATTAGCAGTGTTCTTTTTCTTTGCCGCATGGGCGCAGACTTTCGATATGAAACGGCTCGGCTCGATGCCGGAGCGCAACACCGTTTTTGATGTCGATGGAAAAATCTACAGCCGCCTGGCCGGCGCGAACCGGCTAAAGGTTTCGCTCAGTGATGTCTCGCCGTTTTTCATTGATGCGCTGCTCGCCCGCGAGGACACACGCTTCTTTCAACATGGCGGAATTGATTGGCGCGGAGTCGCCCGCGCTGTTGTTCGCGATGTGTTGAGCCGCTCGGTCAAAGAAGGTGCGAGCAGTCTCACTCAGCAACTGG
>CATPCN010000104.1 GCA_955652855.1 uncultured Chthoniobacterales bacterium
TCGTGCAGCAGGTGCAGGCCGTGAACAACGAGATCGTGATTGTCGATCCAAACACGGGCGACATCCTCGCGCTGGCCTAGTGGCCGACTTACAACCCGAACCAATTTATCCAAACAATTTCGTCCGAGAAATTCAAAGAGCTGCAGGACGATCCTGACCTTCCGCTTCTGCCGCGCGCGTTTCGTTCGTCCTATCCGCCGGGATCGACATTCAAGGTCGCGGTCGCCCTCGCGGCCCTGGAGAGTGGCGCGATTAGTCCAAAGGACGAATTCCAATGCGTGCCCGCGCTCGAAATCGGCAATCTCACATTTCACAACTGGAAAAAAGAAAATCGGGGGGCGCTCAATTTTGTTCAGGCGATGACCGAATCGTGCGACACGTGGTTTTATCAGGTCGGCATCAAGACCGGCGCGGAGCCGATCATCGATTGGGCACAACGCCTCGGCTTCGGGGCGAAGTGCGGAATTCCGTTGCGCGGCGAAGCGGATGGGCGTTTGCCTAACGATCAATACATGAAAGCAACACACGGCCGGAAAATGCTGAATGGCGATATCGCGAACTTGTCGATCGGCCAGGGCGACACGCAGGTCACACCGCTGCAAATGGCCCAGGCGATGGCGATCATCGGCAACGGCGGAACTTTTTATCAAACCCGACTCGTGCAGCAGGTGCAGGCCGTGAACAACGAGATCGTGACCGCTTATCAAGTGCGCGAAAAGAAAACGCTGGAAGCATCGCCGCAAACGCTGGAGGAATTGCACACCGCGTTAGTCGATGTCGTGAACGGAGCGAACGGAACTGCGCATCAAGCGAGCCTCGATACTGTCGAAGTTGCCGGAAAAACCGGCACCGCGCAGTGGGGACCGAAGACCAAAGAACGCACGGCCGCGTGGTTTGCCGGGTTCGTGCCGTCCGATCACCCGCAATACGCTTTCGCCGCGCTTTACGAGGGCGACGTCGGCAGCAAAGTCCACGGCGGATCTTCCGCCGCGCCGATGATCGGCGACATTCTCAAAGAGATTTACAAAGAGCAGGAAACCGCGAATGGCCGCGGTCGTCGCCGCGAACCCGCGCGCGCACAAACTCCAGTGCGCCGCGCTGAGCCGGTGGAAGAAGATCAGTCAGATTAATGCTCCGCAACAAGATGTGTCATCCCGAACGGAGTGAGGGATCTCCCAAGCGCAGTTCACGCCTTCTCCTGCTTTGTGTGATCAACCTGCTTGGGTGAGGTCCTTCGCCGTCTTCGCGGCTCAGGATGACAAGCCGCTAAGCCGCCGCCGTTTCCTTCGGCAGTTCCATCGTGCCTTTGAACTTTGGTTCTTCCGGTTCGAGACCGAAATTGCCCGAATAAAGATTGTCGATCTTGTTCATGTCGTCGCTCGTGAGCGGAGGACCCTCGGGCGCTTTCGCGAACTCAATCAGCTGCTCTTCGTTGTAAATGTTCGGCAGCGTCGAAGCGACGCGATCATCCGCGAGCAACCATTGCAGCGCGGCCTGGCCTAACGAGCGCTCGGAATTTTCGAGAAAACGCAGCTTGTCGATCTTTTTCACGCCGTTGAGCAGCCAACTGCGCGGCCGATGGCTCCGATGATCGGTGGGCGGGAAAATTGTTTCCGCCGTGTATTTTCCTTCGAGCATGCCGGAGGAATGTGTGACGCGAATTAGAAACATCGTCTCCTTACCCGCTTCCGTCGCCGCGTCATGCATGGCGCGACCGGGATGTTGCTCGAGCATGTTGTAAATGTGTTGAACGCTCGTGATATCGCGTTCGCGGATGCAATTCACGCCTTCGTAAAGCCAGCCGATCGCCGGCCCGAGCGCGATGCCGTAATACCGAATCTTCCCCGCGGCTTTTAATTTCTCGAGCGTCTTCCAGATCGCATCGTCATAAACCTGTTCCATGCGAATGTTGTGCAGTTGCAAAAGATCGACATGATCGGTCTTCAATCGCTTCAGCGCCGCGTCCGTCGCGCGCTCGATCGCTTCCGGGGAAAAATCCTGCGGGATCTCGCGCTGACCGCGACCGCGCGTTTCGCCGTGCGTGACAAAATCGTACCCGACTTTGGTCGCGATCACGATTTCATCGCGCTGTTCCGGAAACGCTTTCGCGATCAGCTCCTCGCTCAAACCATTTCCGTAAGTGTCCGCCGCATCGAAAAGCGTCACACCGAGATCGAACGCCTTGTGCATGAGCGCGATCGCTTCGCCCTCCGTGAAATTGCCCCACCAACCGGTCGAGATCGTCCAGAGACCGAAGCCGACCTCGCTGACTTTTAAGTCGGTGTTTTTGTATGTGCGAAATTTCATTGAGCTATGAGTTTAACGAAATAAGAAGCAGACGTCCACCGCACAACCTCCAACGTAAAATGCATGTCATCCTGAGCGAAGCGAAGGATCTCACACAAACAGTTTGATCACACAAGGCACGAGAAAGCGTGGCCGCGATTGTGAGATCCCTCGCCGTCTATGCGGCTCAGGATGACAGCGCTACAGGTTGATGGTTAAGTGTAGTCCGCATGGCGAATCCACAGACCAGTGCCGCACTTCTCATCGTCGGACACGGATCGACCGTGAATCCGGATTCGAGCGCCCCGACACTGGCGCACGCGACTGAAATTCGGCGCCGAAAGATTTATGTCGATGTTAGCTGCGCGTTTTGGAAGGAGGAGCCGAGCTTGCGCGATGCCTTGTCGATGTTTGCCGACGCGCGCGAGGTTTATGTCGTGCCGAATTTCATCAGCGAAGGTTATTTCACGCAGACAGTGATTCCGCGCGAGCTTGAGTTGAACGGCCGCGTCACGACTCGCCCGAACGGTCAGCTCTGGAAGTATTGCGAGCCAGTCGGAAATCATCCGATGATGACCGATCTGCTGCTGCAGCGTGCGCGTGAAGTCGCGCCTGGAATTCCGGAATCGGAAACAAGTCTACTCATTGTTGCGCACGGAACGGATTTGAACGAAAACAGCGCGGCCGCGGCCAAGCGCGAAGTGGAAAAAATTCGCGGGCTTGGAAATTATGCGACCGTTCTCAACGTTTACATGGAAGAAGCGCCGCTCGTGGCTGATTGGAGAAAACTGACGACCACTCCAAATGTGGTGGTCGTCCCGTTTTTCATCTCGGACGGATTGCACAGTTACGAAGATATTCCGGCACTGCTCGGGATTGCGCGGGAAAGCAGCAGCCGCGATCAAAACCGGAAAGACATCTTCCGGAACGAACTGTACAAGATCGACAATCGTTTATTATTTTACGCGCCGTCGATTGGTACCGATTCGCGTTTTGCCGATATTATCATCGAGCAAGCGGTGGCCTTTGATCGAGTTGCGGAAAGCGCTACGTTCTCTCGATGAAACCCGCCACACTCAAAATGCTGCAGGACCTCGGCGGGTTTGTGCTGGCGGGCGATTGCTCGATGGAGCGAATGAAGAAAGCGGCCGAGATAATCCGGGCGGCGCGCGATTATCGCTGGGTCGGCATTTACAAAGTCACCAAAAAAGAATTCGCGATCATGGCCGGGACCGGGAACGAGCCGGTGGCTTATCCGCGTTTTCCCCTTACCCAGGGATTATGCGGAGCGGTCCTGGAATCGCGCCGCGCGATTACCGTGGGCGACGTGCGGAAGGATCCGCGTTATCTGCCGACGTTTCACACCACGCGATCGGAAATCATTATTCCGATCGTGAACGAGAAGAACCGGATCATCGGGATGCTGGACGCGGAGAGCGAGAAAATGAACGCTTTTGGCGACGAAGATCGACAATTCCTCGAACGTGCCGCTTGCGTGTTTGCGCATTGTTTGGATAGCAAGTGAAGCGGCGTGATGCAAATTAAGCGAGCTCTCGAAGCTGCGCTGAATGAAGACCGTCGCCGATTCGGTCAGATTTCGATTCGAAAAACAAACGGCGGCGGTTTCGTTCTCGTTCATCGCGATGATGAAGATGGTGAGCGTTTGCAGATTTTTAGAAATGCAGAGGACGCGGCGGAAATTGCGCGATGGGACGATGCGGGAAATTATCGGCCGCTAAAAACTGCGCCGAATCTGCGACATGGCTGGCGATTAGAAATTGTCGATCCTTCCGAACTGCGGCTGGCCCTCGATCTTTTTTATCCCGGCCGGCTCGCAATCTTCGCAGCGTGGAAGGAAACTCATCTGAGGACGACGCCGCTGCGCGAAACGTTAGATCGACAATCAGGAATGTACCGCATCGCCGCAAAGATTTCCGACGAACAAATCAATGAGCTTGTTGGAAATTTCTGTCGATCCGGCGGTGGCTGTTTGCGCACGATTCTTTGGAAGCGCGATGAACGCGGCACAATTCCATCTACAAAACTACCCGCGGAAAAATTTGATCTGTCTCATGATCAGACCGGACGCGGCGAGCAAGTGATTCCGTTGCTTTGCCAGGAAGCGTGCAACTTGCTCGTAGCCGACGCGCGCAAAGTCGTTAAAGCTGAGCCGTGATTTATCGCGCGCGCATCGTCGTGACGATGGACGGCCCGCCGATTGAGAACGGCGCGGTCGCCGTTTCCGGAAACCGCGTTGGCGATGTTGGGAAGTTTAACGAAGTCTCGACGCGAAATGCCGGAAATAGAGTTGTCGATCTTGGCGAGCGAGCGCTGCTGCCCGGGCTGATCAATGCGCATTGTCACCTCGATTACACCGGCCTTCGCGGCAAAATTCCGCCGCAGAAATCGTTTGCCGATTGGATTCGTGCGATCAACGCGGAGAAGACAAAACTCACGGAGCAAGATTATCTCGCGGCGGTCGCGGAAGGCTTTGCGGAAGCGAAGAAGTTTGGAACGACGACGATCGCAAACCTGACTGCATTCCCGGAAATGGCCGCGAAGATTACTGAGCCAATCCGGACGTGGTGGTTTGCAGAACTGATCGACGTGCGCAAACCGAATCGCGCACAAAATTATGTCGATCTTGCCGTCCAGTCGCTGAAAGCGGCCAAGTGCTGGGGCCTGGCGCCGCATGCGCCCTTCACAGCGTCATCGGATTTATATCGGCGGTGCGAAGAAGTTGCGCGGCGCGAAAATGTTTTGCTGACCACGCACCTCGCGGAATCGCATGAAGAATTTTCTATGTTTCGCGACGCAAAGGGGTCCCTTTACCAATTTATGGAAAGCATTGGGCGCGACATGAGCGATTGTAATGGCGAAACGCCGCTCGGTCGTTTTCTAGGAAAACTGCGGGATCCCTCGACTTCGCTGCGCTCCGCTCGGGATGACGGATGGCTCGTGGCGCATTTGAATGAAATTGCGCATGACGATTTCGATTTGCTGGAAAGATCGACAGGAAAATTTCACGTCGTTCATTGTCCGCGCAGTCACAAATATTTTGACCATTCACGATTTCCGTTTCAAAGATTGCGCGAGATCGGATTCAACATTTGTCTAGGAACCGATAGTCTCGCGAGCAATTCCGATCTGAGCTTGTTTGGGGAGATGCGTGCGTTTCATCAGCATGAACCGAGTGTTTCACCGCGCGAAATTTTTGCGATGGCGACCACGAGCGCGGCACGGGCATTGGGCAAACCGCATGTGCTCGGTGGCATCCGGGCCGGATACTTGGCCGATCTGATTGCCATTCCATTCGAAAGCGGAGGCGATGTTTTTGAGAAGATCATCGCGTTCGACGGGCCGGTTCCGTGGTTGATGATCGACGGCGATACACGCGACAAGGTGTGACGCTACGATTCTCAATTTCGCTTCTTTCTCTCAAAACTGAAATATTCTCCGCTTTGCGATTATGGCCAAGATCATCATTATAGACGACGAACCGGCAATGGTAGAGGTGATCGTGACGCTCTGTCGCGAAAAAGGGCATCAAGTTTTTCCGTTTAATTCCGCGCCGAAAGCGGTGGAACAGCTCGACAGTATCGCGCCGCAAGTGGTGATCGCGGACATCAAAATGGAAACGATGACCGGGTTCGATGTGCTGCGGCACATTCGCGAACATCATCGGCAGACGGCTGTTATTTTGATTACGGCGTATTTCATCGGTCGAGACGGCGGTGGAGGCGATGAAAATGGGCGCGTATGATTATGTGGACGAAGCCGTTCAAGATCGACGAGTTGCAATTGACGGTGCAACGAGCGCTCGATTATCAGGCAGCGTTGCGGGAAAACGTTTATCTCCGCAAAGAATTAAAGAATCGCTACCGGTTCGAGAACATCATCGGCACGAGCCGCAAAATGCAAACGGTTTACAATTTGATTAACAAGGTGGCGGACACAGACAGCACGGTTTTGATCCAGGGCGAAAGCGGAACGGGCAAGGAGCTTGTGGCGCGCGGATTGCATTTCAACAGCAATCGACAGCACCATCCGTTCGTCGCGATTAATTGCAGCGCGTTGCCGGAAAACCTGCTGGAGTCGGAATTGTTTGGCCATAAGAAAGGCGCGTTCGCTGGGGCGGTGGCGGACAAGCGCGGACTTTTCGAGGAAGCGAACCTCGGCACGATTTTTCTCGATGAAGTCAATTCAATGGCTCCGCCGTTGCAGACAAAATTGCTTCGCGTGCTGCAAGAACGCGAAGTGCGCCGTGTCGGCGACAACAAAAGCTCGCCGGTCAATGTGCGTGTGGTAGGCGCGACGAACGAGGCGCTGCAACCGAAAATGAAAGACGGCACATTCCGCGAAGATCTCTATTATCGGCTAGCGGTGATTCCGGTGGAAATTCCTCCGTTGCGCGATCGTCTCGAGGATGTGCCGCTGCTCGTAAATCACTTTTTGCAAAAACAAGCGAGCGCAGCGGGCGGCGAGCCTAAGAAGATCGATCCAAAGGCGGTCGACATTCTTTGTCACTACGATTATCCGGGCAACGTGCGTGAGCTCGAGAATGCGATCGAGCGAGCCTGTGCCTTGTGCGACGACGATATGATTTTGCCAAGCGATCTGCCGCCGCAGATTGTCAGCCACGCGCCTCTACCGAAAAGTTGAGCCGAAGAGCAAAAAGTGATCGCGGCTTTTAGGTGCGCTGAGTGTAGATCTTGAGTTGATCGGCGGCTTTTTGCAGCTCATAGA
>CATPCN010000105.1 GCA_955652855.1 uncultured Chthoniobacterales bacterium
GGGTTTGCCATCATGGTTTTGGATGCCGGTCGGACGGGCTTGCTAATCAATCCGCGGCTAGCCTGATTGCGGGGGCGGCGGGCGCTGGCGAAGCATGGTTACCTGAACGCGGGCCGATCTGGCCTGAGGGCGGATCAAGTTGCAGGGCTTCTCCATGCGCAGTAAGGCAAGCGGCGCGGCGTTCCACTGTGCCTTTTCTCCATGCGATGCAGCGGGCATTTCTGGTGGTGCGAGGACGGCGTCGTAATGAGACTAGTTGTCTTTCTATGCTGACAGCAATACGGTTGACAATAGTGATTGTCTCTGAGATCATGGGGACAGCTTGATCCCGGCGTTCGACCCGAGCACTGGCTCGTTGCCGCCGGGAAATCATCAGGCAACGTTGGAGCAGATCGCCAAACGTCTTGGTTTCACGCCGCGGCGCCGATGGTTGTTGAAGGGCGTTCGGGCTGCCATTGAGGCGTTTTGGGCCGCCGGGATACAGGAGATCTACATCGATGGCAGCTTCTGTACAGAGAAGCCGGATCCGGGTGATGTGGACGGTTATTGGCTTGAGCCAGACGAGGGCGTCTATGATCGAATCGATCCCTACTGGATCGACTTTGAGTTGATCTTGGTTCCGCATCTGCGGAAGTGGAAGTGGCGAATGTGGGCCGACCATGGAGTCGAGTTTTTCGTTCATCCGGCGATGCAACCGAGCGCCGAGATGGCTTTCCCAGAGTTTTTTCGCCAAGATCGAGATGGTATACCACGCGGTGTGATTCAGGTAGTGAAGGCGGCACGGCCATGATCAAAAGCGACGCTCAACGAGATCGGACATTGTCTCAGATAGAGGGCTTCCGGCGAGCACTCGCGAAGGCGGAGCAAGAGAAGCCAGGCAAGCGGTCCGCAGCGATCACGGGGAGCTACGAAAGCATGATCCGGCAACTCGAAGACGAATTACGCGAGTACGACGAGTTGAAGTCCGGAGGGTTGACTCTGCCCCACGTCGAGCGGCTCGATCAAATCGCTCCTTTCATCGCGAAACTCCGGATCTCAAAAGGCGTATCTCAAACAGAATTGGCGCGGAGGCTAGGCGTGAGCAAGCAGGTGATTAGCCGTTATGAGGAGAGCGATTATCAAACGGTAGCAATTGCCCGGCTACAGGAGATTCTGGATGCGATTGGAATTAAGACGCTCGTGACTCTCAGCGGTTAAGCCAATGCCCGTCCCGTACGGGTGCAGCGGCCACAAATTCAGCCGGTTGGTGTCGCGGCCACCAAAACCGGACGGGTTTCGGCGGCTGAGGTGATGCCAAGAAGAGGCTTGCCTCGAATAATACGCTGGAAAAGTAAACGGAGGAGGAAGGTGACAGCGACGTTTGCGACCGATTATGAAACTTACGTTAAGAGACTCTCTTACGGCAAGCGCCTTCCCGGCACTATCTACCTACATCGCGATACAGCGGCCTGTACCCAAGGTCTGTTAGCAGACGTGCTGAATCGCATCGCCAACCTTCACGCGCTCGGGAGCGAATTCAACGTGGTTAAACTTCGTACCGACGCACCCCGCCTTTCTTTTCTGGCATATCCTGGCTTCTTTGAGGACCCGCATCCTGTCCTGGAAAAGGGCTTGGCCGTTGATCTCTCGACTGGCAGGACATATGGCACTGATTATCGCGACAGTCTGAATCCGCCAATTCTGCATCGTAAAGAGCTCCTTCTGGAACCCAGTCATCCTCGCGCGAACGAATTTGCTGCCTTGTCCGCAGCTGAAGATGAGGCCGGACTCTACATGCATGCTGCAACGATTGGATTCCGGTTGAACTGGGAGCGGGTCCTGCGCGAGCGCGGTGTTAAGCTCGACGGCCACATGATTCGCTTTGCAACTGAAACCCCTCTAGAACCCGTCCCCAACCTGCCATTAGAAGTACACCGTCATAGGACCGCAATAACCCGTTACGAGATATCAAGACCCGTGAAGACGATCCTCGAATTTGGACAGTTGCGAACTGGCGAAACCTTTTTCGACTATGGCTGCGGCCTTGGTGCAGACGTGCGTGTTCTTCGAGAACTCGGTCACTCTGCGACCGGTTGGGATCCGGTTCACGCGCCCGACAACAACAAAACGGCCGCGGATGTTGTCAATCTTGGCTACGTACTGAATGTTATAGAGGATCCCGCTGAGCGCCTGGAAACTTTGGCGAGCGCCTGGGCTCTAACGCGGCGCCTACTTGTCGTTTCCACAATGATCGGGACCAGCGGCGGCAATGGTATAGGTACGTGTTTCGGCGATGGCGTACTTACAACGAGGCGAACCTTCCAGAAATACTTTGGACAGAAGGAACTCCAGCAGTTTCTCGAAGATGCCCTGGAGCAAACCGCTGTACCTGTTGCTCTGGGCGTTTTCTACCTGTTTCGCGATCCTCGTGAGTATCAGGAGTTCTTGCAGTCTCGATCACGCCGCTATGTAGATTGGGGCACATTCCGACTCGCTCCGGCGCACCGCGAAAGGACAGCAGCACAACCTCGGCCACGAAAACCTGATCTCTACGAAAGCAATAAGGAGCTGTTGGAGGACCTCTGGTCGGCAGCTCTCGCGCTTGGGCGCCTCCCTGAACCCGGGGAATTCGGGCGCGAGGACGAAGTTAAGACTACCTTCGGTTCGACGCGCCGTGCATTCAAACTCTTGCTTTCCAGACAGGACGCTGAAACCTTTCGGCAGGCGCAGTCTCGCCGGAAGGACGACTTATTAGTTTATCTTGCGTGCACGAACTTAAGGAAGCCGATACCGTTTCATACGTTGCCCGCAGGGGTCCGCACAGACATAAGAATGATTTTCGGCTCCTATCAAACCGGACTTTCCGAGGGGCGCACGTTGCTCCAGTCAGCGGCTGATCCATCCACAATAACCCTCGCCTGCGATGATGCCGCCGTAGGCTGGCAAGAGCAGGACAACATGTATCTGCACGCCGCTCTGATTGAGAAACTGCCAAGCGTCCTTCGCGTCTATGTTGCCTGCGCTGAACTGCTCTACGGCGACATCATGCAAGCCGACATTGTGAAAATTCACAAAGCCTCTGGCAAGGTTACATTCCTTGAATTTGAGGACTTTGATAGCGCACCGTTGCCACAATTGTTGCTCCGAACAAAAGTCACCCTTCGCACAGGCTCACTAGACGTCTTTAGCCACAAAGGCGAGGGGCAGCTTCTCTACTTCAAGGAGCGCTTCCTCTCTCCCGAGGTGGGCGAGAATGAAAACGTCGCCAGAGTAACCGCCGTTTTGGGGAGTTTGGGGATGGTCCCTGATTCCAGCTTTTACGGCCCGAAGATCAAAGAGCTTTTGCATCTGCTGATCGAGAACGGCAAGAGTGATACCATTCCGTATCTGTTGCCGAATTACTACGGCAGCACAAGGCAATGATCATCTTGAATCATAATCTCAATCCGAGACGCTTCAACTGGCTCTGGGCGAAGTATGTTCGGACCGTAAACGATACCCAGCATTGCACAAATAGCATCCACGGCGTTTATTCAAAACATTTCAGTAAGCACAATCCTGACTGTTTGCCCGGCGTGCGCGTGGTCTTTGATGAGCAACCGCCCGAGGCTTATCGAGCCATATACATATGCGGGGTTTCCAGCTTTGGGTATGCCAAGCGAGAGAATTACCGGCACAATGTGCACGCAGCGATTATTCCATGCGAGGGCGTATCAGACCAATGGGAGTTTGAGGAGTGGAACCTAAGCATTCAACATGGAAGGTTTAGCCCAATTCCTCGCGCAGACGAGATCCCTCTTCGCTACCGCGCTCTTTCAGATGACTACACTACCTGTCGGATTTTTCGATGGGCTGTTTGCCAGTTGGAGGCAGGGTTCTTGCAGGCTTCTCGGCCTATATCGCGTACACCAGATACCGTCCGCCTACCCTAGAGAGCAGCAAGAGCGCAGCAGCGAACTAAGCAGTTAGAGTTGGACATCAGACGTCTGAACGATCTGAAGAAACCTCTTCCGTCCGGGCGGCGGCAGTTCTTTGAACTTCTCGACTAGCCAGTCGATCTTTAAAGCCTCGAGGCGCCGTTCAACATGGCTGAGTACCTTGCCTAATCTCGTAATATCTCGCTCAGTTAAGACCGCAGGGGGAACGCTACCACGGGTCTGAAGCTGGTTTGCGGCTACGGCCGACATGGACGCTACATCCGCCGCTGCTGCCTCCACACCCTCGATCCAGCTGGCACTGGCGTCCTTTCGTTGCTTCGATATTTCTGAAACAAAGGAGGCTATCACCTCGGTCGGCGGCCAGGGAACATCGTCGTCGTCAATCACTCCCTGGGCCTCCTTCTCAAGTTGCTGAGCAAGACTCTCAAATTGTGTCCAGGTTAGCCTTTCGTCGTTGAGCTGCTTGCGATCGTCGCGGTATGTGCGCAGTGCGCGCCGCATCAGGTGCAGATCATCGAGATCGTTCGTACAGTTCTCGAATGCTGTAACAAGGGAGTCGACCTCCTGAAGGCAGTTTTCCAAATCGTCCTCGGAGCGAAGCTTTAAATTCCATAAACGCACAGCCCGTTTCCGAATCTGTTCAATGGCCTCCTTAAGCTGGATCAAGAACTCTGAGAGTTGTGTTCTAACTTCTCCCAGGTCCGGCATCTGCATTCGTTGGGACATACCCTGCAACTTTGCCGTGTATTCCTTGCCAACCCGTAACAAGACGTCACCATCAGCAACGCGGACAACACGAGCTGCATCGCCATGAGACATTAGCCACGAGCGAACGTCTCGCACCAACTGACGAGCTTCAGCGGCGGTCTCAGCATTACGAACAATCTGGCCAACTTGTTTCTCCAGTTCGACGAAGAGTGTTTGAAGATCTAGCTTCTTGAGGTTGCCGCCTGTCAGGCGAAGCATCTTGTGCTTGAAGTCGCCTACTACATCGGGTGCGTCACTCTTCGGTGCTTGATGGGCCACCCACTGCGGGAAGGATTGAATAATCTCCTGCCGAGCGCGTTCGATGTGCGGTTGAAGCCTGGCTATCTCATGATCGTCCCACAGAGGTTTTTCCCCTACCATGCGCGTAGACAGATCTTGGAGCATAGCGCCTCCCCACGCGAGAACAGTGACATTACCGCGCTCGTAGACTGACTCTAGTTTGCTAAATGCCTCGTTCTCCTTCTGCTCCATTTCGGAAAGGGCAGCTAAGGCGGCGCGGGCCAACTCCTCCAAATGAAGTTCACGATAAACTAGTGCTGGCGGAATTGGGACCCGCTTCTTTAGATCTGACGCACGCTGAAGGCAAGAGACTCTAAGGGAATAGCTTTCCGCCTGTTCCCATTCGTCCAATAGGATCTCCCATTCAGAAGACTCCTCGCCGAGAGCAATGAGATCAACTTCGCGAAGCCCGGTTAGGTCGATAAACTTGCCTCGAAATATACCATTTTGAACCCACTGAGAGACGGCGTACTGCTGTCCGTTATGCGCAATGACCACTTTTTCCACCCGCGGCGCGATAAATACGCCCAGCAGCAGTCCTGCCGACGCAATGTTGGCCCCGTGGGGTGGTCCGCACAACTGGCGCAGCGCGGCCTCGAGAGGTAGACGCCGCTCACCGGTTGCAAGCATATCGTCCCACTTAGTTGTCAGATTGCGCACGACAGGATGACCTGGACGAGTAAGGATATTTCCGTCCTTGGCGAAAATGCGCCAGCTATCCTTCAGAACAGTGATGGCTCTATTCTTCACCTTTATCGGCTTGCCGATCACGGCGTCATAGTCGAGCTTGCCGAGAAGCAGCTCTCCAGTTAGCTCCTGACATGACTCCGCAGCATTCCCACGCGCGGTGCTGAAACCATCAAATGGAAAGCTTAACGGGGTCTTATAAATATTGGCAAACAACTCTGTGCCCGCCTTGCTAAGCCTCTGGGCTTCAAGGGGATCTTTGAGAGACGTGATGTATCGCCTCTGCTTGATCATCGTGTCGATCTGACTACGCACGACCTGTCTCAGCTTTTCGCAGTGCACTGGAATCAGGTTTCCAAACCTGGCCCGATCCTCTTCGCTCACCGAGTCTTCGAGTACCGCGAGTTCGGCCAACGCTCCTCCCAAAGCTCCTTCTTCGTCGCAC
>CATPCN010000106.1 GCA_955652855.1 uncultured Chthoniobacterales bacterium
ATGATTCCGGACTTCCGCTATTTCATCGAACGTGTTTCCGCGCTCGAGCCGACGCGGAAGATTATCGATCGCTGCAATCTCACCATTTTGCTCGAACCGGGTTACGAAGGACTCGCGCAATTCCTCGCCGCGAAAAAAGTGGAGATCGTTGCGTCAATGCCATGTTACTCGGCCGAAAACGTGAACGCGCAACGCGGTGAAGGCGTTTTCGACGGCAGCATCAAAGCGCTCCAGCTTCTTAACTCCTTAGGCTATGGCGTGCATGTCAATCTTCCACTCCACCTAGTTTACAATCCGGTCGGCGCAGTTCTGCCGGGACCGCAGGCCGAACTCGAAGCCGATTACAAACGCGAGCTGTCCGAACATTTCGGGATCGTGTTCAACAAACTTTACACCCTCACTAACCTGCCCATCGCCCGCTTCGCCTCGTATCTCCGTCACAACAACAAACTCGACAGCTACATGGAGCTGCTAGTGAACGCATTCAATCCAACGACGATCGAAGGGTTGATGTGCCGAAACACCGTTAGCGTCGGCTGGCGCGGCGAAGTTTACGACTGCGACTTTAACCAGCAGCTTGACATGCAATGGTCCGGCAATGGCGGGAGCCGACCCCTTTTTCTTTGGGACGTCGATCCGGTCAAGATCGAC
Organism: uncultured Chthoniobacterales bacterium; assembly: GCA_955652855.1. Next base: position 652 of record CATPCN010000106.1, read on the forward strand.
AATCGCGAAATCATGACTGGCGACCATTGCTTCGGCTGCACCGCGGGCGCCGGGTCGAGTTGCGGCGGCGCGCTGGTCGAGACCGGCGTCGCCGGCACCACAGCCGGGATTGCGTGAGCGTCCGCGCAGCGTCGTGTCTTTCATTGTTGCTTGTCGGTATCTGCTTCGGACATCCAGCCTCGGCTAAGCACGTTTGGATAGACACAGATCTTTCTATCGGATCCCCGATTCGCGAAGTCGATGATGCTTTCGCGCTCGTCCTGGCCTTTCATTCGCCGGAGATTCAAGTAGCGGGAATCAGCACCTCTTACGGCAACGCATCGCTTTCTCATGTCGATCGAGTCGCCCGCGATATGGCAGAGCGGTTTGGCAGCGTCGCGGGTCTCTCCGCGACTGCTGTTTATTCAGGCGCAAGATCGCCGCGCGATATTGGCCATGAGTCCGCCGCGACGATTGCGCTGGCGACAGCCCTCAAGCAACACTCGTTAACCTACATTGCCCTCGGTCCACTAACGAATCTCGCTACCGCACTTCATTGCATCCGCAGCTATGCAATCAAATCGATCAAATCGTCTTTGTCGGCGGCGTTGCCTCTGACACCGACACCCGCTTCGGCAAGGGAAAGTGGCTGCGAATCCATGACGCCAACATGTGGAAGGATGCGGCCGCGGTGGACATCGTGGTGCGATCCGGCATTCCGTTACTGCTGGTTCCCATCGCGATTGGTGGAATCTGACCATTGATGAAGGAGACTTACAGCGGCTGAAAAGAGGAAGTGCAGCTGCGCAATATCTTTCGCGCCGGAGCAATTGGTGGTTCTCGTTTTGGACTAGCATCGTCAAGTTGATTGGCGGTTCGATGTTTGATGCCCTCGCAATGATCGCCACGGTGAAACCGGAGGCGCTCTGCATCGAAACGCGCTATGCACATGTCGATCTTGACCACGCATAATCGCCACCCAATCACCTCGTTGGGGCGGTGCATATCGGGTAAGTTATTGCACGCGCCTCAAGCCCGAAACCAAGCCGTTCCTAATGAACCGACTGGTTGCGCGGCCCTCGCGCTAAATTACTGTCTCGTTTGTGGTGTGGCCAGGGAAGGATGGGCAACGCGACGCGATTCCTCCACGAGGACACCCCAAATGCGGTTGTAAGGATGAACTTTGTCGGTTGGTTTGCCATCGTGCACCAATGGACGATTCTCGTTCGCCCAGCGGAAAATCGATCCCTCCAGGTTCGCGACGCGACTGTAACCTGCGTCGCGTAGTTTCTTCGCGAACGCCGCCGACCGGTATCCAACCGAACAGTAGGTAACAATGGCTTTGTCTTTCGGAACCGAAATCGTTTTCGGATCAGTGTCGGGTTCGATTCTTTGCGCGCCCTCAAGGTGACTCACTTCGAACTCCACCGCCGTACGAACGTCAAAAAGGACCGGCCCGTCTTGTTTTGGATTGCTCAAACGTACCGCCAGTTGGCTTGTGCTGATTCGTGGCACATCGGGAAATTCGCTGCGGATTTTCGAATTCACGACGGACCAGCCGATGTTTTGGCCAAAAAAAAGCGCGGTCATCCCAAATAAAACCATGAGAGTGGCGACGGAGATCTCAAAAACGGAGTGTTTCACGACGCGAGTTTCGTTGTCTCGCCCGCCGGCCGGTCTGGAATTCCGCCATCCGGTAGTCGCCAGGCGCGTTGCTTTCGAAATGGAAGGACGAACAATTTGCCGAAAGTAAGTTCGCCATCGTCGCGGTAGGCGGCTACACCAATCGTGATCGCATCCTGCGGAACGTCCAGGCGCAAAGTGCGGTGGAGCCGGTCCCACAGCGAAAATACCGTGCCCCAATTCGAATTGGTTTCACGTTGCACGATGGAGTAGTGGGTTCCGTGCATGCGCGGCGTCACCACGACGCGGCTCAGCATCCGCTCGAGTCCGATGGGCAAACGCCGATTTGAGTGATGAAATTGAGTTGCGAGACTAAAGAGCGCTTCGTACACGGCCAGCGTCCAGATGCTCAGCCCAAACAACGCGACGACGGCGACGCGAAAGAAAATCGATATCAGAACTTCGCCGAGATGAAAGCGACTGGCCGTGCTCACATCCATGTCGAGGTCGGTATGATGCACGTTATTGAAGCGCCAAAAGAAGGCGCCTTTGTGCATCAATTGATGCCACCAGTAATAGACGTAGTCGTAGATCAGCACGCCAGCGATCGCCGCCCACACGGTCGGCAAGTGAATCCAATCAAAGAGGCCGAAATGTTGGCGCGCGGTCCAGATTGAAATCACAAATGGAATGGGCACCAGGATCAGACGCGCTGCGAGCAAGCTGGGCCCAGCCAGGAGCGGGTTACGCGCCAATCTTTTCAGCACGGAAAAATGCTGCCGGCGCAACGGCCATGGGCGAGATCGCGTGATCGCCCGAATGGCGAGCAGAAAAGCGTTCATTCTAGCACAAATTCTAGCACACACGCGCCAGACTCGGCCTGGTTTTTGGCCGGTGTGCTGTCGACCTTATGATTGCTCCGTAGCCTCTTTACCTTTAAAGATACGGAACAAGAAAAAGAGCGATGGAAACAAGACGATCGCGCCGGCCACGAGTGCATAGATCAACAGACGGAGGGTGATGGCCGGGGCGGCGGCGTTAAAGATGGTGATGTCCGGAGTGACGAGCTTTGGATACTGCGAAAGACTCCAGCCGCTAAGAATCAGCGTTATCTCGCTGATTGCCGCGAGGCGCGCGAGGGTAAATCGGCGCAGCCAAAGGCTGGTCAACGCCGCGATCGCGAAACAGACGGTCGCGCCGATGAGTAATGGCGCCCACCATTGCGTCAAACCGTTATACATCGCCGGGGCGCCCTGCCTCGCGGTGATGAAAACGGCGAACGCGATGGGCGCGAGAGCGGACCCGGACCAGAGTGCGCGCAAACGAAAATCATTTTGCAGTCGCGGCTCGCCGGTAGCGTCGACGGTCAGATAAACCGCCGCGAGAAAGGCAAAGAGTGCAAGAGCGAAAAGACCGCAAGCGAAGGCGAACGGCGTAAGCCAGCCGGCGAAAAAACCGGTTGTGATCCTGCCATCGATAATGCGGATTTGACCGGTACTGAGCGCACCAAGCGTGAGACCTTGGATGAAAGGAGTAAAAAAACTGGCCGCGCCGAACAGCGTACTCCAGCGATCCTGCACATGGTCCGATTTGACGTCGTACTTCCGGAAGATAAAGGCCGTGCCGCGGAGAACGATTCCGATCAGCATCAACGTCATGGGAATATTTAGCGCGGTAGTGAGGGCGGCAAAGCCGCGCGGAAACCCGGTGAACAAAATGACGATCACGAGAATGAGCCAGACGTGATCCGCCTCCCAAATCGGCCCGATGGCTTTGGCGATGACGCCCCTTTGCTCGCCAGCGCGCGAACCGGTCGCGAGCAGATCCCACATTCCGCCTCCGTAATCGGCGCCGCCGGTGGCCGCATAAAAGATCAGCGCCGCGCACATGAAACCAGCGACGATGAGTTCAAGCATCGATGGTGAGGAGTTCCGAGGCCGGCTTTTCGGTTTTCATAAATTGACGGCACAAGAGGTAGAAGACGACTACCGCGAGAAAGATGTAGAGGAGGGTGAAGACCACAAAAGGGATCGCAATTTTGCCCATCGGGGTGACCGCTTCTTCCGTCCGCATCACATTGTAAATAATCCAAGGCTGGCGGCCAACCTCAGTCACGGTCCAGCCCGCTTCGATCGCGAGGAATCCAAGAGGACCGGCCGCGACGAGGGCGCGAAGGAACCATTTTCCGTCGGGAAGGCCGCGATGTTTCCACGCAAACCAACCCGCCAGGATAGACAAGAAGAGCAAGGTTGTTCCTGTGCCGACCATGAGATCAAAGGCCCAGTGCACCACGCGCACGTTCGGCCAGTCGTTGCGCGGAAATTCTTCTAATCCGATCACTTTCGCATTCGGATCGTGAGTACTAAGAAGACTCAGGCCACGCGGGATGATCAGCGCGTAGGGATTGGTGCGGGATTCATCATCAGGCAATCCACCGATGCGTAAGGGTGCGCCCACTTGCGTTCGGTAATTCGCTTCCAGGGCGGCGAGTTTGGCCGGTTGGAGTTTTGCGACAGAGCGGGCGCTGAAATCGCCGCTGATGATTTGCAACGGCGCGCTGATGCAGGCGAGCGCGAGCGCGATGCCGAGCGCGTTGCGATGAAAAGCATTTCGTCGGTCGCGCAAAACGAAGAAGGCGTGAATCGCCGCAACAGCAAAGCCGGTTGCGACAAAGGCAGCCAAGGTCATGTGCAACACCTCATGCAAGCTGGCGGGGTTTAACATCGCTGCGATGGGATCGATGTTGGCAATTTTGCCGTCGATAAATTTGAAACCGGTGGGTGCATTCATCCACGCGTTCGCCGTCACCACAAAGACTCCGGAAAGAATCCCGCTTAGCGCGATGAGCACGCCGCAGAGCCAGTGGACGACCGGCGGCAGCCGATTCCATCCCGCTAGATACAACCCGAGAAAAATCGCTTCGGTGAAAAAGGCGAAGCCTTCCAGCGAGAACGGCATCCCGATGATCGCGCCCGCTTTTTCCATGAAACCGGGCCAGAGCAGCCCGAGTTCAAAGGCGAGCACCGTGCCCGACACAGCACCGACTGCAAAAAGAATGGCGGCACCGCGCGACCATCTCTTGCTCAACTCGAGAAACACCGGCCGGCGAGTGCGGAGATAAAGCCCTTCCGAAATCGCCATCAGCATGGGCAAGCCAATGCCGAGCGCGGCGAATATGATGTGAAAGCCTAACGACATGCCCATCTGTGAACGGGCAAAGAGAAAATCGTTCATTTCGCGTGCTCCGTCACAGACCCGCTCCGCTTTCGCAAGAAAACCAGTGAGATGACGAGGGCAACGATCATGACCGTGAGTACCACAAGTTCGACAATGAAGTGCTGGAATACGTCGGATTTTTCGTGAACTTGAGCGAGCTCAGCCGTTAGAAGCAAGACGCGCCGGATCGCGGCAATCAGACCGATCAGCAGAAACGGCTCGGGCATCAGCGCATGTTCACGAAACGAAACTTGAACCGTATACAACAACTCAACGACCAGCAGGATCAGGAGAACGCGGTCCAGCAGCGCGACAATGTTCGTCGTGATCGAGCCGGCCATTAAATTTTGCCCGAAAATGATGATGCCGCTGACCAAAAGGGCAAGCGAACACCCGGCCAACAGGAGTCCCAGGCCGATGTAAACGACGTCCTCCACTATCGTGAAGACGCGGGCAACCCATACGCGGTTTCGTTGCTCTATCGTCATCGTTTTACACCGGAACAGTATCTCGGGGTGGGGATGTGTTGCACCAAAAATCAAGCAGGCGGAAAATGAATGATGGTCAGGCCGCAAAATTTCGGCTAGTTGTTCTATCGTGAGTTTGGAGATCGCAACAAGGGCCGCTGCGAAATTCGGAACGCGACCCGCGGGCGCGAGCCAGGACTTTACCGATGGATAAAACCCAGAACCGGGAAATTCAAGCACGCCTGGCCCGGATCGAGGAATTGATCCAGGCCGTCGACAAGATCGACAATGACAAGGTGCGGACGCAGGCGCGCGAGCTGGTAGAGGCGTTGCTAGAAATGCAGGGCGCCGGATTGGAGCGCCTGATGGAGATCATCTATGACTCAGGGCCCACCGGGCAGTCGATGATCGATGAACTCGGTCGCGATGAATTGATTTCCGGTTTGCTGCTCGTGCATGGACTGCATCCCCTCGATCTCGAATCGCGCGTGCGTAATGCCCTGGAGAAAGTTGGTCCGCGTTTGGCGCAGCATGGCGGCAGCGTTGATTTGTTAAGCGTGACGCGAGAAGGCGCGGTGAAGCTGCGCTTGGCTGGAAACTGTCACGGTTGCCCATCCTCAATTTTGACACTGAAATTTTCAATCGAGGAAGCGCTTTACGCAGCCGCGCCTGATGTAACGTCATTGGAAGTCGAAGGCGCGACACCTTTAGAACCGGCGACCTCAGATGGCACGAATGGTACTGTACCGGTTGTTCCGAAATATACCGAATGCCCGCAACCGGCTGGCAGCTAGTAAACAAAAACGAAGGAAACAAAATGAGTACTACAGAAACCGATCGCAGCGAACGGACCCATCAACCAAAACCCGCTCATATTCCGGGCGCCAAGAAGGGCGAAGAGCAGGCCCTGACGAGCAAAGAAGCCGGGCGCGAAGCGGGCCGAAAAAATTATCAGGACGCGCGTGACGCTACCGGAATTAACGCGGCCCAAAGACAGCCGATTCATCCGGCCATGCCGAATATCCCGCCGGCGTAAGGCATTGGGATTAGCCGGCAAATCAGTTCTGCTGTGAGCTCATCTTCGTTCGCGGCCTTGCAACGTTTCGCCAAGGCGCCGCAGCAGCCGGTGCTGGAGCGTTGCGAGCTTTGTAATCTTGTCCTGCCGCCGGTACATCGACATCTACTCGACACGGCGACGCGTCAGGTGGCGTGTTCGTGCGATCCTTGCGCGCTCCTTTTTCAGAACGCGGTCGGCGCAAAGTTCAAATTAATCCCGCGCGACGCACGTTCGCTGCCGGATTTCCAAATGACCGACGGCGATTGGGAGAGCCTCGCGTTGCCGATCGATCTGGCGTTCTTTTTCTACAGCACGCCGAGCGCGAAGATGACGGCGATGTATCCCAGTCCGGCCGGCCCGACCGAGTCGCTTCTGCCGCTCACTTCGTGGGAAGCGCTCGTCAGGCAAAATCCGGCTCTGCAAAATATGGAAGCGGATGTGGAAGCATTGCTGCTCAATCGAGCGGGCGCGGCGCGAGAATATTTTCTCGCGCCGATCGATAAATGTTATGAGCTCGTGGGAACGATCCGAATGCACTGGCGTGGACTTTCCGGCGGCGACGATGTCTGGCGGGAGATCGAGAAGTTTTTCGCGAAGCTGAGGAGCGAAGCCAAGTCCCCGCGTCCGGAGCGTAACGGTGCCTGATCTCGATTTCACAATCAATGGCGTCGAGCAGGCCGCGTATGGATTGACGCCGCTCCTGCATTTCAAACTCGGGATCACGAACACGCCACCCGAGGAGACGATCCAAAGCGTGATCTTGCAGGCGCAGATTCAGATTGAAGCGCCGCAGCGTTCCTACAGCGAAAGCGAGAAACCCAAGCTGATCGATCTGTTCGGAACGCCCGATACGTGGGGAACAACGCTGCGCGCGAAACTCTGGACGTTATCGAACACGACCGTGCGCACGTTCGCCGGGAACACGGAAGCAATCCTGCCAGTGCCGTGCTCGTTCGATCTCAACGTGGCGGGCACAAAATTCTTTTACGCGCTCGAAGGCGGCGAAGTCCCGCTTCTCTTTCTCTTCAGTGGAACGATTTTCTATGCTGCACCGGATGGCCGGCTGCAGGTTCAGCAAATTTCCTGGAACAAGGAGTGCACTTACCGGATGCCGATCAGCGTCTGGCAAAAAATGATGGATCACCATTATCCGAACAGTGCCTTCATCTCGCTCGAACGCGGCGTGTTTGATCGCCTTTATGAATACAAGCGCGGGGCCGGGGTTTCGTCGTGGGAACAGGTGATCGACAAGCTGCTCGCGCAGAAAACAAACGGCGGCGCTCCATCATGAATTCTCCGCTGCTCGAGAAGATCGTGAACGCGGTTCTTTACGAGTGCTACATCCTTTATCCCTACCGCGCCTCGTCGAAGAAAAATCGGCAGCGTTTCACTTTCGGCCGCGTCTATCCGGAAGAGTACAGTGTGGCGCAAAAAGGCGCCGAGCCGTGCGCGATGCAAACAGAAGTCCTGGTGCGTAGGCTATCGCCGGATGCCACGCTAAACGTCAGCGTGCGTTTTCTGCATCCGATGGCGCGCGAAGTCGGAGTGTTGGCGGAGTCGATTTCGGAAATGCCGACGACGGGCGAACCGACGTTTCAATTGGTGAACGAACAATTGATCGGCGAGAAGCTCTGTCAAACCTGGCGGGAAAGCGTGGAGCGGATGGTTGAGCTTGCGCCTTTGCCGATACGCGAGGCCGATCCTAAGACGACAGAGTTTCATTTCGATTCGTCGCGAAAACTGGAGCCGATTCGCGACCAGGAAAAGATCGCCGCCGTTTTCGTCCGACGGCAGGAAGCGCTTCGTGGCGCCGTGGAAACGTCGGTCGCTAATATCGACAATGAGGTTTTCCGAGTAACGGTTCGCATCTTAAACAAGACTTCGGTCCCGGCTTCCGCACTCGAAGATCAGGACGCAATCGTCATGCGGACATTCGCGTCCACCCACACAGTTCTGCACGTGAGTGGAGGCGAGTTCATTTCGCTGCTCGAGCCGCCGTTCGAATACGAATCAACCGCGAAGGCGTGTAAGAACATCAACACCTGGCCGGTGCTTGTCGGGGAAACGGAAAAGAAGGAGCGCGACACCATGCTGTCGTCGCCCATCATCTTATATGATTACCCGCAGATCGCGCCGGAGAGCGCCGGAGATCTCTTCGACGGCGCGGAGATCGATGAAATCCTGACCTTACGAATCATGACGATGAGCGACGAGGAAAAGCGCGAGATGCGCGGAGTCGACGATCACGCGCGTCGAATTCTTGAGCGAACGGAGGCATTACCCGGCGATCATCTCCTCAAAATGCACGGCGTCATGCGCGCGACACCGCAGGAGCAGTCTAACGACGAGTTCTTCAATCCAGCGACTCGGCTGGAAAGTGCAATCGTCGCCGGCGTTGAACTACGAAAGGGCGACAAGGTTCGCATCTGGCCCAAGAAACGTGCCGACATCATGGACATGGCGCTGGAGGGCAAGGTCGCTACGATCGAGGCGCTCGAAGAAGACGTCGAGAAGCAGGTGCATTTCGCGCTTGTCATCGATGACGACCCCGGCCGCGACATGGGGTTACTGCGACAATCAGGTCATCGCTTTTTCTATTCCGCCGACGAAGTGGAGCCGTTGAAGCAAAACTGAAGGTATGGAAAATATTCTCGTCGCCGGCATCGGGAATATTTTCTTCGGCGACGATGCTTTTGGTTGTGAAGTGGTGAAGCAATTATTGCAACGTCCGGTGCCGGAGGGCGTGACGATCAAGGATTTCGGAATCCGCAGTTACGACCTGGCGTATGCGATGATGGATGGACCCGATGTCACTATCTTCGTCGACGCAACGCCGTGCGGGTTGCCGCCGGGTACAGTCTCCTTAATTGAACCCGAAATAAATAAGCTGGACAACGTTTCGGGGGAGGTCGTTAATGCTCACAGCATGAATCCTGTCCGGGTTTTGCAGCTCATCCGCTCTTTGGGTGGTCAACCTGGACGTTTATATCTCGTCGGATGCGAACCGGCCGTGCTCGAACCGGAAGATGGCGTGATGGGTTTGAGCCATCCGGTGCAGGCCGCAGTTGCGAAAGCTTTAGAGATGATTGACTCGCTCCTTGTCGATCTTTTGTCCGAAACGCCCGAAACGTTCCGCCGCGGCGCGGCCGCAACTTAAATATATGGAGACAATATCAATGCACCCTTGGCTCACTGCGCTCGCCGTAGTGGGACTAATTATCCTTATCATCATCCTCACGATGATCCCGGAAATGCGGCGTTACGTACGCATCCGCAGGATGTGAGCCGGAAACCATTCCAATTTTGAACGTATAAATTCGGTATGTGAGCAGCAAATAACAAACAGCGCGGCCATTGCCGGGACCAGATTTAGGAGGCCGCGCAGAGAGGAGTCAGCGTCATCATGGTGATAGAACATAGAATGAAAGCCCCTGAGATGATCGTGATGGATCGTCCGCCAGCCGTTAAAGAAATTCACGTCATCTGGATGACAACGGGTCTCGGCTGCGACGGTGATTCGGTTTCGATCACCGCCGCAACCCAGCCCAGCATCGAAGATCTCGTCATGGGCAACATCCCCGGGTTGCCCAAGGTGCACGTGCACAATCCGGTTATCGCCTACGAGACCGGCGATGATTTCATGAAGTGGTGGTTCGACGCCGCGGCCGGCAAGCTCGACCCGTTCGTCCTCGTGATGGAAGGCTCCGTGCCTAACGAGAAGATCAACGGCGAGGGCTACTGGGCCGCGATGGGGACCGATCC
>CATPCN010000107.1 GCA_955652855.1 uncultured Chthoniobacterales bacterium
GTAAACGCCGAAGCGAAGGCCGAGGTGCAGGCTGCGGCGAAGGGTCGCGGAGAAAACGCCGAAGCGTATCGGCTCTACCTGCAGGCACGATTCTTCGAGGAGCGCCCTACCCGGGAGGATATCGCCAAGGCCATCGACTATTACCAGCAGGCCCTGGCAATTGATCCGGCGTACGCGCTCGCATGGGCGGGACTCGGGAGTGCCCATGCCAATCAAAGCGGGTACTACGCACAGAAAGTGAACGAGGGATTCCGCAAGGGACGCGAGGCCGCGGAACGGGCCTTGCAGCTGGAACCGGATCTCGCCGAAGCGCATGAGGCGCTGGGACGGATCCAGATGTGGCATGACTGGGATTGGGAGGCGGCAGATGCCTCGTTCCGTCGGGCGCTGGAACTCGCGCCGGGCAACGTCCACGTCATCCGCAGCGCTGCGCTGCTGGCAAATAACCTTGGTAGGCCGCATGAGGCGTTCGAATTACTCCAACGAGCCATAACGTTCGACCCGCTGAATGCGGCGGTTCATCGATCGCTGGCGTGGGTGTGCACGTCGGCAGGTGACATCGCGGCAGCGGAGGTCGCGGCGAAAAAGGGAATCGAGCTCAATCCTAAAGGCGATCTCACCCATGCGTGGATGGGCGTCGTGCGCCTGAACCAGGGGCGGCTCGACGAGGCGCTGAAGGAAATCGAGCACGAGGGGTTCGGCATCTTCCGCTCGCAGGGCCTAGCGATCGTTCACCACGCACGCGGCCGCACCGCGGAGTCGGATGCCGCGTTGCGGCAACTCATCGAGATCGGTGCGGAAGGCTCAGCGTTCCAGATTGCCGAAGCGTACGCATACCGGGGCAACGCCGACGCCGCGTTCGACTGGCTGGAGCGCGCATATGTACAGCGTGACGCGGGGATCCCCACGGCGAAACAATCCGCTTTCCTGCGGAACATCCACGGCGACCCGCGCTGGCGGCCGTTTCTCGAGAAGTTGCGGCTGGCGGACTGATTTCGTGTAAAGGCCCGCAGTGCGTGGCACCAATTACGGCGTGTGTCGAACGTAGTTGTCGGCGACTCTACCGAGCCCTTCGCTCTGAATACCGAGTTCTGCGCACCCCGTTCCACGAGCTCAGTGGGAGGAGACTTCGACACTGAGCATTCTGTTCGCCGTGTGCCCAGTGTTCGTCCGCGCAGCGTGTCGGGCGAGCGCGCCACATAGCACCTGCTACCACGCAAGGAGATCGCTAAGCGCCCACACTTCGCGAGCATTAGCCAAACAAGGCTTGAACGCTCGTTCGGTATAGGTAAGAATACAGTGCGCCGGTACCGAGGAGTCATGGCCAACGCACATTTCATCCCCGGCTTCAGGCCAGTCAACAAAACGATGAAATGAGCCGACCTAGGGGAGTTCTGTCCTTATTCACTGGGGCCGGAGGGCTTGATCTGGGCCTTGAGGCTGCCGGCTTTTCTACGTTGCTGTGCCTGGAGAATGATTCAGACGCTCTGGCAACGTTGCGGGCAAATCGGCCAGGGTGGGCTATTGCCGAGCAACACGACGCAATCGAATTCGCGAAAGATCCCGGAAAAGGTCTGCGGCGTGCGGGCGTGAAACGGCTCGACATTGCTCTTATTGCCGGCGGCCCTCCTTGTCAGCCATTTTCGAAGGCAGGCAACTGGACCGACCTCGGCCCACGCCGAATGGGGGACCCAAGAGCGTGCTCTATTCGCGCCTACATGCAGATAGTCGAACATGTTCGCCCGGAAATGTTGCTTTTCGAAAATGTGCCGGGCTTTGCATCCAACGGTCGAGCGGATGGCTTTAGGTCATTCTCGCGGGGCCTAAGTCGAATCAACGCACTTCATCGAACCAAGTACCAACCGCAGCTGTTTCGGATTAACGCTGCAGAATACGGCGTTCCGCAGCTTCGCGAGCGTGTGTTTGTAGTGGCCCATCGCAGAGGTCGGCTCCTGTACCTACCGCCACCAACCCACGGCCCAAAGAGTTCGAAGGCGTTGCCGTATGCAACGGCGTGGGACGCGATTGGCGATCTGGACAGCGACGACGATCAACTGTTGCCAACTGGGCGCTGGGCTGCACTGCTTCCATCAATTCCGGAAGGCCACAATTATCTTTGGCACACCCCTGGACAAGGTGGCAGTCCGCTGTTCGGGTGGAGAACGCGCTATTGGTCGTTCCTTCTGAAGCTAGCCAAGAGTCGACCTTCTTGGACTTTGTCCGCTTCGCCCGGGCCTGCTATTGGGCCATTCCATTGGCGCAACCGGATGCTTTCGGTATTGGAAATGGCGCGTCTACAAACGTTCCCCTCCAATTACACAATTGTAGGTGACCGTCGATCCGCGCAACGTCAATTGGGAAATGCGGTCCCAGCAGCACTCGCGGAATTTCTCGGGTTGCAAATACGTCGACAGCTGTTACTAGACGATGCGAGCCCTCATACATTGACCCTCGCTCCACGCGCGACAACTATCGCACCGCCCCCGGAACCGTTGTTGAACATACCGCCGGAGTACTTGTACCTTCAAGGCGCGCACGCCGCACATCCGGGAACGGGAAAAGGTCCCGCTCGTATTCCTGCGGCATTGCGGGCCGCCACGTGAACGCGCACTCGCCGACTCTTCCGGCCTTGGTAGAAATTCGGCCGGAGGTCGCGATCTTCTCGGCCTTTTCGCGTCTGAACTACAAGGCCTGGTACGCGCTAGGCGAGTTCGTCGACAACGCACTCCAAAGTTATCTCGCTTGGGTGGCCAGCGGTGATGCAGCAGCAAATGGCGTGCGACCACTGAAAATAGGAATAACGATCGCAGACAGCGGAATCGAGATTCGCGACAACGCGGCGGGTATCCCATGGGCCGATTTCCCGCGGGCTTTCATGCCCGCAAGCCCGCCGCCTGATCGGTCTGGACTATCGGAGTACGGGTTAGGCATGAAGGCAGCCGCTTGCTGGTTCGCCAAGCATTGGTCCGTATGCACCTCCGCAATTGGTGAGCCTGTGGAGAGAACTATCACCTTTGATGTGCCGCATATCACAAGTAACAAGATCAACAGATTACCAATTAGAGAAGCACCGGCACCAGCCCCCGCACACTACACGGTAGTCCGTCTATCCGATCTGAATATAACGCCGAGAGGGCGCACGATTGAAAAGATTCGGCGCCATCTCGAGAGTATCTACAGAGTATTCATCCGAGAAGGCACGGTCGAGATCAGGGTAAATGATATCCCGCTGGTGTTTGAGTCCCCGCAGCTTCTGGCCGCACCTTGGTATCTCAATCCTGATCAGCCTCCGCAGCTCTGGCGGAAGGAGTTCTCGCTTCAGTTAGACGAAAAGCATCGCATCTGGGGTTGGGCGGGACTGCTAAAGAGAGCAAGCGTGACCAATGCTGGATTGTCGATATTTCGACGAATGCGCCTAATCGAAGGCAGCTACGGGGAAGCGTATCGGCCCGAGACACTATTTCGCAAATCAAATACGTTCACATACCAGCGCCTCGTAGGGGAACTGTTCGTCGAGGGCTTTGTTACGTCCCATACCAAGGATGGCATTCAGTGGTCGGATTGGGAGGACGACGTGCTCGCGTGGCTGAAGGCGGAGCTTGATTGCGACCCACTTCCACTGCTGAGACAAGCCGAAGGCTACCGCGTCAGTCGGCCAACCAACAGCCTCTCGCTTGATCGGGTGGCTTCGGAGACGCGTGATTTAGTTGCGCAGCGCGTACCCCCGCTAGTAGATCAGCAGCTGAGTATTGGACCGGACTCAACCCAACTGCCGACAATGCTTCAACCTGCTCAGATGGTCGAGCAGCGCCACGTTTCTTTCCGATTACAGCATTCGGGCGAAGAATGGAGAGTCGAGATTGACCTGATTGCTGAACCGGAGACAGAACCGTGGCTAGCCCTCGCAGGTGCAAGTCAACCCGGGGGACGAGATCTCAAGATACGCGTAAACCTATCGCACCCATTCATGTTGCGTTTCGCAACGCCGTCTGGGATTGAGATAAGGCCAATCGTTCGGCTGGCGGTGGGTTTCGCGGTCGCGGAGGCAACGGCGCGCGCGACAGGAGTTGACCGAGCGGGAACGATCCGACGAAACCTAAACCAGTTGCTCCGCGATGCGCTTTCCGCGCCGGCGACCGATTTGGAAGAGCAATCTCGCGATTCGGAGGACGAGGATGCCTAGAAGAAACGACGGCATCCTCGATGGGCAGGTGCAAGTACGACCAGCGGCAACGTCTGGACAACCACGTGTCGTAGTCGGAGAGGCCACTTTCGGACTGCTTCAGTGGTTGCAAGATCACGAAGGATTCGACCAAGCGGGCACCGACCGGCTGCGGGCAGAGTCGGTGAATGTGATTTCCGGCTGCCTCTCGCCAACTAGCTCTGGCCAAAAGACGGGTCTGGTTTGTGGTTATGTCCAGAGCGGAAAGACCGCCTCCATCGAGACCGTATCTGCGCTGGCACGCGATAACGAATACAAGATTGTGATCCTGCTCGCGGGCGTGACGACCAACCTGGTCGATCAGTCAAGCAAGCGAATGACTCATCTTCGACTCGGCGCAGGCGGGTACGCCTGGGTAATGTGGAATAACCCCACCCTTCGAGTCCGATCTGAGCTGGAAAACCTTGTTAACGAGTGGCGAAGCGCGGGGGCGGGAACGCTTCCACAGAGCCGCACACTATTCGTCACCGTGATGAAGCAGGCGAACCATTTGAAGCACCTGGCCGATTTGCTGAGGTCAGTCACGCTTCGAGGTGTCTCGGCAGTTGTATTCGACGACGAGGCCGATCAGGCAAGTCTGAACACCCGCCCGCTTGATCCAAGACCGAGCACGATATACACGCGTATCGGCGAACTTCGAGCGGTTCTTCTAAGTCATACGCTGCTGCAATACACGGCCACCCCACAGGCGCCGCTGCTGATCAGCAGAATCGACGCGCTCTCCGCCGACTTCGCGGAAGTTATCTCTCCAGGGCGTGATTACACTGGCGGCACTATATTTTTCCGCGAGCGAAAGGCCGACCTCGTTCGAGAAATTCCCACGGGCGAGATCATCGACCCGCGAAGCCTACCTGTTGACCCACCACAGACGCTCCTTGAAGCGCTGGCTGTGTACTACCTTGGTGTAGCCGCAGCGTACGCTTCTGCAGGACCAGCTGGACCGGAAGGCAATCGGTCGATGCTTATCCACCCACATCAAACTCGACCTGTTCACGATTGGTGCCTGCGTGTCGTCGATAGGGTTCAGCAAGACTGGGTGAACATACTCACGAACCCGATGGAACCGGACCGGCCTGCATTGTTGCAGATGTTCCGCACGCTATATGCGGATCTGCAACGGACGGAGCCGCAGATTCCGAATTTTGATGAAGTTGAGAGGACTCTGGTAACTGCTATCCGAAGAACGGCGCCCCGGCTGGTGAATAGCAACGATGGTCGGGAAGTAGATTGGGCTAACAACTTTTCCCACATCCTCGTTGGAGGAGAGAAACTCGGACGCGGCTACACGGTAAAGGGGTTAACCGTTACATACATGCCCCGAGGACCGGGGCAATGGAATGCAGATACCGTTCAACAGCGGGCCCGGTTCTTTGGGTACCACTGGAGCTACCTCGGGTTGTGCCGGGTCTACCTCCACCCCGACATCGTGGACATCTATACCGAATACCTCCAACACGAGGAAGACGTCCGATCAAAGATTCATACTCACCGAGGCCGGCCACTTCAAGAACTGAAGCGCGCCTTCTATCTTGAATCGAGCCAACGTCCAACGCGGCATAATGTCCTGACTCGGCTCTATCAGCGGCCGCTGAGTGCAGAATGGTTTGAACAACGGTGGCCCCACGCAAATCCTACAGTTGCTATCGCAAACACGCGATTAACTACCCGCTTAAAGCGCGCATTGCGACTCGCCACTGACAGCGATTTTCCTCAGCACAAGTTCGCTCGCGCAAGTCTTCAGGACGTCCTGCAAAACTATCTCGCTCTTTTCGCTTGTTCGGATGACCGAGACGAGTCTAACCTCTACGCCATCATAACGGTCTTGACGGGCTACGCGAGAGAGAACCCCGATTCGGCGTGCCTCATATACTCTATGAGTGACGGTCTGGACCCGCGAGACCGCCAACAGTCGCCCCAACTCAAAGACGTAAACGTCCAGCAGGGTCGCTCCAGTGCCGGTGCCGCCAGCTATCCCGGCGACAAAGCATTCGTCGACCTAGACGTGGCCACCCTCCAGCTTCACAACATTCGTGTGCGGCAACCAGGTCCTCGTGGCCGTGGCGCCATCGTCGCAGACAGTGTGACTGCGCTTGCCATTCGACTACCTGAACCATTGCGCAGAAGATTGAGGGACGTAATAGTGCAGCCCGACCACTAGCGGACGTGACTCAGCTAGCGCAACTATACGCATCGTTGCCGACACGGCCGAGGACCGGTGATGCGATGCCGGTCAGAAAGGTGCGACGGCCCTCAGATATTTGGGTGGCCCGAGATAATGACGGCATGCCCATCATAATTGTCGAGTGCACATATCATGGGACGATTCCGCCAGCTGTCGTGCTTAGAAATCTGCGATTTGATCCGATACTCGACTGCACGATAGCGGAGCGGACTCGAAAGCCCCGCACCGTGCACGCTGCAGCAGTTCGATTGACCGCCGAGGATCAAGAACTCCACGCATATTTTCTTCGGGCAATGGATGGCGTCGTGGGGCAATTGAGTCCTTTTCCTTCGATAGCTGATCTTGCCCGTTCGGTTGAGCGTGTAGTTGAAGTTTTCCGATCCCTGAGCTTGCCAGGGTCTCGATCCTTGCAGGGCCTTTGGGCCGAGTTGTTCCTCATTTCTTCCGCGCCAAGCGTGGAAAGTGCAGTGAGGGCTTGGCATCGATCGAGGCGAAGCCTATTTGACTTCGACGCGGGCGCCCAAGCTATAGAAGTAAAGTCCTCTTCCACCGGTCTGCGGAAGCACCACTTCAAATTGGCTCAACTACAGCCGCCGCAGGAACGGAACGTTTTCGTCGCCTCGATCATGCTGCGCGACAACCCTCGGGGCGCCTCCATAGTCGATCTCTGGAACGCAATCGAGGGGCGTCTGAGCGGTGGTTCTGAGCTTCGAATGCGCCTTTCGGAAGTTATCGCGCAGAGCATAGGCCATGATTGGCAGCACGCCGACGATGGCCGATTTGACGCGGAATATGCGCGGACATCACTGGCCTTTTTTGACGCACGCGACCTTCCCCGCGTTGGTGCTGATGCAGGCCCAGAGATCAGCGATATAGAGTTCTCGGCCGATTTATCCGGCGCTACGCCGCTGCCGAACTCGACCATCGTGCAGAACGGCGGGCTCCTCGCGGACCTGAGTCCGTGAACTAGATGTGTGCCGCGCCGCATCATCCCCCCCGACGGAATTCAAGAAACGTCTGAGCGAATTGGTTAGCTCATCGAGGGCCTGCGTCTGGCATTCCCATACCACAAGCACCTTCCAGCCCAAAGCATGCAAGCGGTCCTGGACAAACTTATCGCGGCGCACATTGTTCGCAAGCTTTGGTAGCCAGTAATGCGGTCTCGCTTTAGGCTGCTTGGCGCCTAGTTGACAC
>CATPCN010000108.1 GCA_955652855.1 uncultured Chthoniobacterales bacterium
ACAAGACGGTGATCGAAGTGCAAGTGCGAGCAGTTTTGCCGACCAGCGGCGGGTGTGCGGTTTTTATCGGGAACAACGACAAGGTGTTCATCATTTATGTCGATCAAACGGTCGGGAGCGCGATCACCATGTTCATGCGCGACATTCCGAAAGAGCGCCCGCTCACGCACGACCTGGTCGGCCATTTAATGACCGCGCTGGGCGCTAAGGCTGAGCGGGTGATCATTAACGATCTGAAAAACGCGACGTATTACGCGCGAATGATCATTTGCGCCGAGAACGAATTGCAGCAGAAAAAAATCATCGAGCTCGATGCGCGGCCCAGCGATTGCATCGCAATGGCGACGCAACAGAAGGCGCCCATCTACGTGAGCCAGGAAGTTTGGGATGAAGTGGACGACATGAGCGATGTCCTGCGCAAGATGGAAGAGGAAGGCCTCAAGCCCGATCCAGAAACGGAGTCGAGCGAGGAAGAGTAGCGGGCTCGAGAGTGTCATCCCGAGCCGCGCAGACGGCGAGGGATCTCACAAACGTTCGGCTGACGCGAGACCAACTGTGAGGTCCCTCGGTCGCCGCGGCGACCGAGGGATGACAGCGTTTTCAATTCGTGCTGTTACCCCAACAGCTCTCCGTAATGTTGCTGCGCGACTTCGTTGCAGCGCGCCAGAATTTCCGAAGGCGTTTCCATGCGCAGCGCGTCTTGCACGAGCTTCGTGCACTCGGGCATGGTGAGACTTTGCACGGCGCGCTTCACGCGCGGCACGAGCGACGCGCCGGCGCTCAACTCATCGACGCCGAGCCCGAGCAATAACGGCGTAAGCACAATGTCGCCGGCCATTTCACCGCACACGCCCACCCAGATGTCATTCGCGTGCGCTGCGTCGGTGATCATTTTCAACAAGCGCACGACCGCGGGATGCGTCGGCTCATAAAG
Organism: uncultured Chthoniobacterales bacterium; assembly: GCA_955652855.1. The sequence goes on from CATPCN010000108.1 coordinate 935, forward strand.
ATGCGCGATTCGTTCGTTCATGCGATCGACCGCGATTGCGTATTGAATGAGATCGTTCGTGCCGATGCTGAAGAAATCGACTTCACGCGCGAGGATGTCGGCCGAGATTGCCGCGCTCGGCACTTCAATCATGGCGCCCACTTCGGTTTCATCGCTGAATGTCGATCCAGCGCGGCGCAGCTCATTTTTGCATTCATCCAGGATCGACATGGCGCGGCGCAATTCATCCAGGCCGGAAATCATCGGGAACATGATTTTCACATTGCCGACGGCGCTGGCGCGAAGAATGGCGCGCAATTGCGTTTTAAAAATGTCGATCTGCTCGAGACAAAATCGGATCGCGCGCCAGCCGAGAAACGGATTCAGCTCGTCGCCAACCGCGACAGAGCCCGGCGCGAGTTTGTCGCCGCCGAGATCGAACGTGCGAATGATGAGCGGATTTGGCTGCACGCGCTCCGCCACTGTGCGGTAAGTTTCGAATTGTTCTTCCTCGTTAGGCAAAGTGGCGCGGTTGAGATAAAGAAATTCCGTGCGGTAAAGTCCGACGCCTTCTGCGCCATTCGCCGTCACCGCGTCGACGTCGGTCGGCAGCTCGATGTTGGCCGAAAGAACAATGTGCCGCCCGTCACGCGTAGTCGATTTGGTTTCGCGCAACCCGGTGAGCTGCTGTTCGACCTTGCCCTTTTTTTCCTCGAGCTCGCCGTAATGCCAGAGCGTCTCGGGCGTTGGATCGACAATGAGCAGGCCGTTGTAACCGTCGAGCAGGACGTGCTGGCCGTTCTCCAGTTTTTGCGTCGCATCGTGCAAGCCGACGATCGACGGAATGTTGAGCGAACGCGCCATGATCGCAGTGTGCGAAGTGCGGCTGCCGAGATCGGTCGCAATGCCGAGCACGTTCTCGCGATTCATCGTCGCGGTGTCGGATGGCGCCAGATTGTGCGCGACCAAAATATGCGGCTCGGCGATGGCGAGGAATGCTCTGGGCGCTTTGCCTTGCAGATTTCGAACGACGCGGCGCGTCACGTCCTGAATATCCATGGCGCGTTCGCGCAAATAAGGATCGTCGATCTGGCTGAGGGTCTTGGCATAACCGCTCGCCACTTCTTGAAAGATAAATTCGACATTGCAAAGATCGGTCTCGAGTTTGCGCAGGACCTCATCGATCAAGGTGCGATCTTCGACTACGAGCAGATGCGCATCGAAAATGCCGGCGTCCTTTGCGCCGATCGCTTCCGCGATTTTTTGTTGCATCTCGAGAATTTGCGCGCGCGTTTGAATGAGCGCGGTCTCGAAGCGTCCGATCTCGTTCGCGATTTGCGACTTCTCGATCTTATAACGAACAACGTCGTCGAGATCATCGCGCACGACGTGGATCGCGCCCCGGGCGATTCCCGGAGACGCGCCCACACCTTGGAAACGAATTTCCTGTCGCGTGTGATCGTCGCTCATCGCGTTGCCAGACTAAGGCAACTGTCAACTCGCGAAAGCTTTCGGAGTCAATCTTCGTTAAAGCGCGCTTTTATGAGCTCCTCGAGCTCCGCCATCGCCTTGTCGGCATCGGGGCCATCGCAGCAAATTTGCAGCTTCGAACCTTGCCCGGCCGCCAGCATCATCAAACCCATGATGCTTTTGCCGTTCACTTTCTCACCGTCCTTGCTCACCCAGACTTCGGTGCGGTAACGGCTCGCAATCCGGACGAACATCGCCGCGGGCCGCGCGTGCAAACCGAGACGATTCACGATCGTGATTTCCTTCTCGATCTTTTCTCCGCGTGCCGCGGCGCCTCTTCGATTCAGCAAACCCATCACTTCTCCTTCGGCGACATTACATTGAGCAGGTTCTCGTTAAAATCCATCGCGCTGTTTCGGCCGAGCGCTTTCAACTTCTGGTCCATCGCCGCGACTTCGATCAAGCGCGCGATGTCCCGGCCGGGCCGGATCGGAATCGTGATGTGCGGCACTTGCAATTTCAGGATTTCGTAAAATTCTCGATCGAGACCAATCCGATCCACCTCATCGAGCTCCTGCCAATCTTTCAACGTCACGACAAGATCGAGACGTTTCTCGATTCGGATCGCGCCGATCCCGAAAATCGAAGCGACGTTGATGATGCCGATGCCGCGCACTTCCATGTGATAACGCGTCAGTTCCGGCGCGGTCGCCATCAGTTCGCGGCCTTCGAGCGATGTGATCCGCGTGACATCATCGGCCACGAGACTGTAGCCGCGCTCGATCAATCCGAGCACGCACTCGCTTTTTCCGATGCCGCTTTGGCCGCGAATCAAAACGCCGACGCCGAGAATGTCCACCATGCTGCCGAACTCGGTCACGGTCGGCGAAAAATCTACTTCGAGCGCGATCGTCGCCGCGTTGATGAACTTCATCGTGATCATCGGCGTGCGAAAAACGGCGATCTGCTCGCGCTCAGCAATCGCGCTAAGATCAGGCGTGAAATGCATTCCGCGCGAAATCACAATGCATGGAATCTTTTGCGCACAGAGCCCGCGAAATCGTCGTCGTCGCACCTGCGGCGACAAACTTTTCAAATACGTGCACTCCGCTGCGCCGAGCACCTGCACGCGTTTCTCGGCGAAGTAACTGTAGAAACCGGAGAGCGCGAGGCCCGGACGATTGATGGTAGGCTCGCGAATCTTGCGATGAAATCCGACGCGTTTCCCTTCGAGCTTGAGATGCAATTTCTCAGCGTGCGCATTGTAAAAACTCTCAACCGTCACGACCGGAACATTTTTCCGCTGTTCGCTTCCGGAGCTGATTGTTTGGGTGGTTGATCGTTGCGCCATGGCCCAAAATTATCTTTAGTCTCTTAAGCGCGGCATTTCCACTCTCGCGTTGCGATTGTCATGTCTTCGATTCAGACTGCGACTGTAAAATGAATTACATCACGACGATCGGGCTTGAAGTGCATGTGCAGCTGAAGACGCGCTCGAAAATGTTTTGCGCGTGTCCTGTCGAGTTTGGCGCCGAGCCCAACACGCACACTTGTCCGACGTGTCTCGGATTGCCGGGCGCGTTGCCGGTGATGAATCATGAGGCGCTGCGCATGACGGTGCTCACCGGCTTGATGCTCGGCTGCGACATCGCGCCCATCTGCAAGTTCGACCGGAAAAATTATTTCTACCCGGACATGCCGAAGAATTATCAGATCTCGCAGTACGATATGCCGCTTTGCGAAAACGGCAGCGTGCCGCTACACGATCTCGCGTATCCAAAGGACGCGCAGAAAAACATCGCGACGCCGGACAAGGAAGTGCACCTGGTTCGGATTCACCTCGAAGAAGATGTCGCGAAAAGTTTTCATTTCAAAACGAGCACCGGCATCGATTTCAACCGCGCCGGCACGCCGCTCATGGAGATCGTCACGCAACCGGAAATTAATTCGCCCGAGGAAGCCTTCGCGTTTCTGACTTCGCTCAAACAAATCCTGATCTACGGCGGAGTAAGCGATGCGGACATGGAGAAAGGGCAGCTGCGTTGCGATTGCAACATTTCGGTGCGGCCCGAAACGCAAGGCGACTTCGGCGCTAAGATCGAGATAAAAAATATGAATTCGATCAGCGGCGTGCGTCGCGCGCTCGCATTTGAAATTCGCCGGCAGACCGAAGCGCTCTGGCGCGGCGAAAAGCTGCAGCAGGAAACGCGCGGCTGGGATGATGCGACGGCCGAAACTTTTCTCATGCGCACAAAAGAATCGGCGCATGATTATCGTTATTTTCCCGATCCCGATCTCGTGCCGGTGAAAAGCGAAATTTTGCTCGCGGACGCGCGCAAACGCGTTCCGGAATTGCCGAAGGCCAAGCGCGCGCGCTTCGTCGAGCAATACGAAGTCAGTCCGTATGATGCCGGCGTGCTCGCGAACGATCTCGATCTTGCGCGCTATTTCGAAGCTGCGGCAAAGAAGGCGCGCAAACCGAAAAACGTGGCGAACTGGATCTTAAACGATCTGCAAAGCGCGCTCGGGAGTGCGAACAAAACGATCAACGATTGTCCGATTCCGCCGGAAGCGCTCGATGAGCTCGTCAATTTAATCGACAGCGGAAAAATCAGCGGCAAACAGGGCAAGGAAGTTTTCGCGGAAATGTTCACGAGCGGGAAGAGTGCGGCTGCCGTCGTGAAAGAAAAGGGGATCGAGCAGTTGAGCGATGCGGGTGCGATCGAAACGCTTTGCGATCAAATCATCGCCGCGAATCCGAAACCGGCGTCGGATTTCAAAGCCGGCAATGCCGCGTCGCTGAATTTTCTTAAAGGTCAGGTCATGAAACTTTCGAAAGGTCAGGCCAATCCGCAGCTCGCGGGAGAAATCTTGGAGCGAAAGCTGAAGTAAGTGCGCATTCTATTGCCGCTTTGTCATCCCGAGCCGCGCAGACGGCGAGGGATCTCACAAACGTTCGTATGACGCGAGACCAACTGTGAGATCCCTCGGCCGCCGCGGCGACCTCGGGATGACAGTTGTGGCAACGCGATCCATCGTGCGTTGTGCGAATCCTTATCGCGCCCGATAAATTCAAAGGCTCGTTAAACGCGGAAGAGGTCGCGAAAAATATCTTGGCCGGTCTGCGAGACGTTTTACCGGACGCTAAGATCGACATAATTCCGATGGCGGATGGCGGCGAAGGCACTGCATCGGCGATTTGTTACGCGCTCGACGGCCGCTGGATGGCAACCGCCGTTCATGATCCGCTCGGCAAATTAATCGATGCGCGTTACGCCTACATCGAGAAGCGCAAGTTGGCCATCATCGAGATGAGCGAAGCGGCGGGCATGCGTCGGTTAATGCCTAACGAGTACGATGTCGATCTTGCGAGCACGTTCGGAGTCGGCGAAATGCTGGTCGACGCCACGAGGCGCGGCGCGAACGAAATCATCATCGGACTTGGTGGCAGCGCGACGAATGATGGTGGATTTGGTCTGGCCCGCGCAATCGGTTTCAAGTTCTTCGACAAAGAAGATCGAGAATTGAATCCGGCGGTCTCGGAGTTGTGTCGATTAGCGAGAATTGAATCGCCGAAAAATTTGTCGCGGCCGCGAATCATTGCAGCGGCCGATGTTCGCAATCAGTTGCTCGGTAAAAATGGAGCGACGCGCATCTTCGGTCCGCAGAAAGGCGCGACGCCGGACAAGATCGACATTCTCGAACGCGCGCTCAACCGCCTCGCAGATGTCGTCGCGAAAACATTCGCAAAAGACTTACGCGATGTGCCCGGCGCCGGAGCGGCCGGCGGACTCGGCTTCGGTCTTCTGAATTTTGTCGCCGCAATCATAAGAAGCGGTTTTGATGTCGTCGCTGAAGCCGTCCAACTCGAATCGAAAATGAGAGATGTCGATGTTGTTATTACGGGCGAGGGGAGTTTGGATCGACAAACGCTGGAAGGAAAAACACCGGCAGGTGTCGCGCAGCTTGCGCGCAAACTTGGCAAACGGGTTTTCGCGATTGTGGGACGCGCGACCGAAGATCGA
>CATPCN010000109.1 GCA_955652855.1 uncultured Chthoniobacterales bacterium
GCGACAAAGGATGCTCGCATCAGGCGGCGGTGCGCGCCTTGGCTTTCAAATGGATTCGCATTCTCTATCGCTGTTGGCAGACCCGCACGCCTTACGATGAGTCCACCTATTTGAATGCGCTCAAGCGCCGCGGTTCGCCGCCATTGACTTCAATCGCGACGACCGCAAAAAATACTTGACAGACAATCTCAGGGCGTGAGTTAACCGGCCCGCCGCCACCGACGCTTGCCAAATAGAGGGCCTGTACCGGCGGGTCCGGTTGAACGCGTGGTGAGGGCGCTCAGCATGTCCAAATTCCCAGAATGAGGATCAGCGCCTGAGAACTAATGTCAACGGTTGCGTAGGCTGCGACATCTCCAACATCTAGCTCCGGTTCGTTTCGCTGCAATCTCTTCAACAGAGCTCGTATGGCGCCGTGCTCAAACCATGCACCTTGACATGATTGACACCAGCAAAGCGGTTCTTCAAGCCAATTGACTTGAACCAACGCTCCACATTTCAGTGGACATCGCAAAGATGTGATGGTCTTCGGTGACGCAGCAAGCGCGTTGGCAAATTCATCGTAAGAGGAATTGCGAGCGTACCGAATTGCGTGAAGATACTGCATGGGCAGCCAGACACCACGACATGCGTCGCACATCCACGCGACATGGCCCTCTGTTTCGCGGATGGTGAGCGAGCTGGAGTCGTGAGGACAATGCACGATTGGAGCGCCCTAACAAGACCGGTCGCCGCCACCGGCGCTCGCCAAGTAGAAGGCCTGTACCGGCGGGTCCGGTTGAAATCGTGGTTGGGCGGCACCGTTCGGTTTCAAACCGCCGCTTATTTCTTTGGTGGTGGCGCTGCTGGCGCTTGCGGTGGCGCAGCAGGAGCGGGAGGCGCATCTGCATTCCACGTGTCGCGGATGTAGAGCCACTTTCCGTCCTTCTTGCGATAGACGGAGAGATACTTGCCGGTCTCGACGACGGCACCCTTCACCGTCACCTTATACGTACCTGATTCCCAACCCATGTTGCCCGAGACACCAACGTCGGAATTGGGATTCACCGCAAAAACTGCACCGGCCGCCTTTGAGCCAGCGATGTCCTTGGTGAGAAATTCCTGGATCGCCGCGCGGCCACTCGCACCAGGCGCACCCGGTGGAAGCAGAACTGCGTCATCGGCATACAGCGCGGCCACCGCTTTCGCGTCGCCGCCGTTGTACGCTTTCACCCAGCTTGTGGTTTGGGCGCGGATGGCGGCATCATCTGCCGCTGAGGCTGCGTGCGCAAAACCCGCCATCGAGCCCACCAACGCGACGATTCCGACAGCAAGCCACGACACCTTCTTGGAGCGATTCATTCGCTTCCTCCCTGTTGAGTTTTGAATGGCGGTCGCCTGGACCGCGCCGATGGATGATACGCCGCTGGCAGCGGCGTTCTGAACCGTCGCGTTGCCGCCTAACACCACCAAGCTAACCGGCCCGCCGCCGCCAGCGCTCGCCAGACAGAAAAGCCCGTACCGGCGCGTACGGTTGACCGTGAGGTTAGGCCACGGTCCTCTGGTGGCCATCAACATGCGCGCGCGACGTGGTCTCGCTCCTCCTTTGCGGCCCTTATCGAGGCCATCTCACCGCGCCGCCCCCGGTTCACCTTCAAACACATTCCCACCAGTATAAGAAAAGTACAGGCGGCGTTGGCTAATTGCGAACAGTACCCGATGGGCGCGCAAGAAGTCTGCCCCGAGGAGCATTTCTGGCTGCTCGTGGAGCAATTCTGCGGTTCTCATGTTATTTGAATCGGCCAGAGCAGCACCCCACAAGTTTGCAATTGCTATCCTACTGTTGCTGATTGTCTCGTTTCCAATTGTGAAAGTCTCGAACGGGGCTATCCAGCTCGCAGTTTCATGACGGCCAACGCCCGCTACCGTCTTGCTAGGAACGACTCCCGGTGATTGCGGCGTGACGCCGGCGCGCGCGGCCGCAGGTAAGTCGATAATCGACCGCTGGGCTCCGCTGTCGATGATTGCTCGCACCTTGTGTCCGTTGATGTCAACGGTGAAAAAAGGACGACCGTCAGTGGCGGGGGGCATGTTGAGCTCAACGACCGAAGCATTAACGTCCCAATAGGCGAGGAAAGCATCCTCGCATCCGATCGGACGGAAGAATTTGAGCTGGCGCGCCGCGAAAGCAAGTTCGATATCGCTTTGAAACAGGAAGTCCGCGCCAACCACCGCGCCGAAAGGCACGTTCCCCTTTAAATCCCAAATCACCCCGAGATTCAATCGACCGCCATGGACGGAACCAATCGACATTTCGTCGACTCGCGTCGTGTACTGAACTGACTCGCCCCCTACGCCCAGCGCACTAATGTTCGAATGCCGAAGCGGAAGCGCCATGCCTTCGACTTGCTCGCGCGTAAGCAAGGTATTTGAGGCTCCGGTATCGACGAGCATCTTGGTCGATACCCCGTTAATGCTTCCGTCGACAATGGAGTGCGGACCAGCGAGTGAGATCGGCAATGCTGCGACGTTTACATAGCGACATCGGGTCGGCGTGGTCTGGGCTAAGCATTCGTCCGTCACAGCGAAAAAGCAAACCGCAATCCATGGGGCGATTATCCCGACATGTTGCGGTGCGCGGCCTGAAACGTCGTTGGCGGCTCTCACGTCACGCTTTCGCCTGCCTGGGTCCGGCCGCCTAACCGACTCAACTTAACCGGCCCCACCGGCCCGTCGGAGGGACCGCCGGTTGGGGTCCGCGTTGAACGCCGGATTAGGTCCTCAGTAACGCCCATATGAAAACGATGGAGGCGGCAAGGCTCAGCAAACTACGCACAGCGTGAAGCCAACCCCATTTTTCGAGAAGCGCGCGCGTCTCGCTTGAACCAAGATCGAGACCAGGCGAGAGGAGCCGGTTGTTCGTGGGCACGATCGCGAGGAAAGTGAAGGGCACAACCAAGCCAAGCAGGATGGCGCCGATAAGCCAAGTCGCCCCGCCTCCGAGAAGCCAAACCGCGACGCCGGACGCCAAACCTACCATCGCCAGCGACGCTTGCATCACGGTCGCGCGTTTATAGCTCGGCGCCCAAACAGTTGCGGCAATCTTGGTGCCGCACCCCATTCGAGCAGGATGCTCGACGAGATTGACGTAGATCGCTGCACCGGCAAAGAGTGTGCAGCTAATCGTTGCAACGAACTTGAGGGCGTCGAGCATGCGCTGGCTCCCTGTGCTGGACCTAACGAAACTAGCCGGAGCGTCCGGGTTGAGCGGGTTAGGCGCGGTGCATGTGCGCAACATACAACACCGCCAGAGCGAGAACTAGACAAAGCGGAGCATAAACCGCGCTATCGAGACGCGCAAAGCGAGTTCCACGAACACGCTTGAAGAAGCCGACTAAAACCAGCACTCGTGGCGACAAGTACGGCGCAGGCTACGAGGCCGATAGCAACCGCGAACGTGGCTGAAGGCCCCGCGCTGCTTCAGTTGTCCGCCAACGCGCAGAAGAACACCGCGTCATTTCCGTACCCCTCGGGCACGTAGCCCCGCGCGATCATTTCCGCCTTGATCGTGGGGTCCGTCGTGTAGCGATGGTTGCTGTCGACACGCTGGTTCCACAAACGGTACACGGGGATAGTCCCGATGGGACAACTACCGTCGGCATAGTTCGGATAGTTGATCTCGAACGCATCGTATGTTTCCAGCTTCCACGCCGCGCCAACTGGTCCGACTAACAAGTTGAACGCCTCGGCCGTACCGCCTTGAGTGTAGACATGGGAGTCCAATCCTGCAGAGGGCAAGCCGTAAAAGCGGTAGGCGGGGGGGACGTGACCATTGGTCTCTCCCGGCAAGTAGGCGCGGAAACTCTTGCCCGTCCTGACCCACCCCGACTTAACCCCCGTATCAAGGTCGCGTATTTCGTTCACGTCCTGCGTCAGGAAATAGTGATCAAGGCCGGAATGGTAGAACTCGACCACGGGCGCGGTTACTGGCGGCGTTGCGTACACCGTCAGAAGACTTGTTCGCGTAAGTTCGCATACCGGCACAAGTGCACGCGTCGCGACATCGTATTGGCGTAGCGATGAGGTGACCGTGTAGCCGCCAACCGAAAGCGAGCCAATGCGACCTTCTGCGCTCGTAAACGCACCCACGACCGTGTCGACCTCATAGTCGGGAAACGGAGTCCCATCGGTGGTGACGATGACATCCACAGCAATCTGATTTTCCGAGCCCACAACCACCTTCCTGATCACCATTCGAGGCGGGCCGGAGTACGGTGGGTAGACGTTGTTCAACTCGTAGAGTCCGACCGCGAAGTGGATTTCATCGCTCGGTAGCGGGTGATACGGCGAGAAACCCATTACCCCCGTGAGGCTGCAGGGGTTGATGATGGCAAGCGCCGCACTGGGGGAAAGAAGGACGAATGCAACGAAGGCTACTACGCGAATGACGACTTTCACTTTGATAGGTTCAACGCCGGAGGCGGAGTGGTGATCGGAAGAGCGCGAGCATAGTCGAACAGTCTTGGATCGAATAGTGTCGCCAATCGGCGACCCACGTAAGACGATCGCAGTGGCCACGTCGCCTAGTCGGTCATCATCTGACAACGCGAGGAAAGCTAACGAAGGCGATAAGACCATTCATTGACTTGGGTGAAGTTTTGATCTGCGCGTCCGCGCAACGTGCAATCCTGCTCGTGGAAGTGGCACCCTACCTCCTTGGTGCGTGACAGATCGAGGCCGGGCATAGCGTATTCACCCATCGCGCGGTGATCGTGAACGAGGATCTGACCCGTTGCGCCTCTCACCGCGCAGCACACATAACAACGCTCTCAGGACCATGCCCTTCCGCCACCCACCCGGCGGCGACCATCGCGTCCCGGAGCCTTCGGTCGGTGACATAGCGATGGTTGGGAACCGGGCGATTGTTATACAGGCGATACACGGGTTGCGTCGTCGCTGTGCACGCTCCCGTTGTCTTGTCCGGGACCGCGATGTAGAACACATTCCTTGATTCAAGCGTCCACACATTCGACCACTTCGCGATTACCGCGTCGCACTCGTCGGGATCGGCGGTGAAAAAGTGGGACGTATAGAAACTGCTGAAAAAACGGCAAACGGGAACGGAATCAGCCGCTCTTCCGCTCTCCATCTCGTATCCTACGAAACCGCCCACCGAACGAGACCATCCCGCGAATACGCCGGTGTCAATGTCAAAGATTTCCTCACCGGCCAGCGTGATGAAATAGTGATCGAGGTCCTTGTTGATGAACTCCACGATTACCTTTGCATTGTCGATCGCCGGTGGCTGCGATGTTACGGCGACCACCGTAAAGAACGCGCGCACATTCTGTGGAAACGGCAACTGAACCTTGGCACCATAGAGTGATGTAGACGGGGCAGGGTCATAGAGAGGTCCTCGCTGACTGGCGAAGCCGTCCTTGTCGGTCATCACTGTGTATTGCGGAAGCAGCGCACCCCAACTCCCCACATCCGCTGCGGTATTGAAGCCGCGAAAGCCAAACTCATCGCGCATCACGCCGCTTTCGCCACCAGCGGCGGGGGCCATAACCACTGGAACTCCGTCAACGGGGTGCCCTTGGGTATCGGTCACTCGAATTCGGAATGGCGTGCTTGGTGTAACGGTATTCACTGCTATCTGCCGATCGCCGCCCCACCGGAGGTCAATACCGGCGACAACTGGGCGGACGAGTGAGTCCCGATCGAATGTAGTGGAAATGGCAAACGTGTCTTGACTCCACGTCACGTGATACGTGCCAGTGGGTAATGGTCCGAGTTTCGCGACACGTTCGTATGGCCCCGGCGGAGGCGAAGGGTCGAAACACGTTTGGGGCTTGCTGGTGGACACGATAGACGCGTTCGACCCCGACACGGTAACCGTCGTAGGTTCGAACAAATAGAACGTGGGACAGAACAACATTCCACTGGCAACCACCAGCACGTCGCCGTTCAGACCGAGACGAAGGGACAATGACTCGTCGTAGGCGAACGCGGTCGATGCGACGAAAAGAATGCTTGCGATTGCTGCTTTGGTGTGGCGATGCTTGACCACTATCCTCTTGCTCCAAACGACGGTGCCGCGAAAGTCCCTAGCAATGTCTAATTGGGCGGACGGCGAGGCGCAACATCGTACTCAATTTCCACAAGAATTGCGCGGTCGACAGGCCCGCCGGTTGGGTCCGCGTTGAACGGGTTAGGGCTCACCGAGATGCTTGCGGAAGAATGCAACAACGACGAGCAAAAAAGCCCACCGGCGCGAGCAACAAACTCAGACAGAGCATATTGATTGCCGACAGAGCTGGTATCGCATACGGGGCCAGAGATTCCGGTACTAACTGCACGGTCTGCAAAGGAAACTGGGGCGCGTCGCTGTAAAACCAACTCACGGTGTACAGCGGGGCCGATAGATGACCAAGGCTGACCGTGAGTTCGTAATACGGGCCTTGATAGCCAGGAGGAGGGACGCAACCGCCAATCCCCGGGAAAGGCCCAGCCATAATCGTGATCGTGGTCCCCGCTTGAGTTGCGACTAGTGGACCAAGAACATGCCCGCCACACAGCGGCAGATATCCCGAGATAACGGCTATAACGTTCCCTGATGCCGGATCTAATCGAAATGATAGTGAGTCACTGTCTGCTATGGCGCCCGTCGAGTAGAGCACCAACAAGAAAATAGACACCCGAAAAGTTCTCATCATCTAACTTGTTCTTTTGCCGTGGACGGTGATACCACCGTCAGTGGAATGTGTACCCTTACGACACTGGAAGAGAACGGCCCCACCGGCTCGGCCGAAGGCCCGCCATTTGGGGTCCGGTTGAACGCCGGGCTACGCCGCATCACGCTCCACCAATTCGGTGTGCAGCCAAGAAAGCCAGAAGTGCAATCAGCACGCCCACCAAACGGAAATCAAGCGCTGGAACCGCCTCAACAGATGCCACGGCAACAACTACAAACGACAGGTTTCCAGTCCGTTGCGGCGGCGAAAACGTGATACCGTCGGTTGAGCCTCGCATGCTTGTTTGGACTTGATAGGTCCCCGGTGGAAGTGGGCCAACGTCGGTTGTGAACGTCCAAGGCGGAGGTGTAGGGCCGATCAAGCAAGGCCCTGGCGCCGTTACCAGAATCTGGATTGACTGACCCGCGACGCTGGTGGATGCCCCCCAAGGCGGACTGCCAGGGGGATAGCAAACGATTGACGTGATTACATGGATGTGAACGACATCCGTCGACTGAGGATTCGGCGGTGAAATGCCGATTGACCAAAGCGGGATTTGCCCCATGGCAACTTCGCACAGACACAGGGCCAGCACGACAACAGCCGCATTGCGAATCGTACGGATTGCTTGGTTCATCTGTCCCCTGTGCGGCCTAACGTGCCCAAGTTAACCGGCGCGCCGCCACCAGCGTTTGCCAGATAGAAGCCCCGTACCGGTGGGTCCGGCTGAACGCGTGGTTGTGCGTCCGATGCTTCATCGCAGCCGCAAAGCAAGCCGTTCCAACGCTCATTTCTGAACTCGGCCGCGCGAAGGGTTGGCGGCTTTGATGCCGCGTGCCTAAACTAGCGAACTAGCAGGTCCAGCTGACGCGCATCGAGACCGGCCTCGCGATAGTACTTCCGAGTCAGTTCGAGCAGCGTGAATCCATCCTCGTAGGCAGCAACACCACCATTGACTGGCTTGTCCAGATAAATGAGGCCCCCCTCAACGACAAACATGATTAACGCCGGTTCTGGTGAGTCCTCCGTGATGACCAGCGTGTGAGCCTCTCCGGCGGGTTCATAGATGAAGGTTCCAGGCTTTGCGACCCAGTCGTGCTCAAGGTAGCGCCAATGCCCGCGCATCGTATAACCACGCACAATGCCAACGTGGTAGTGAGTGCCCAGCATGGCGCCGGGGAGACCTTTTAGAACAACGCTGAATCCGCCGGACGTGACGTTGAAATGGCAGGGCTGGAGCCAGACACCATCGGCATAAGGCACCCAAGAACGGTCGTCCGCTATGTCGATATTGGTAACGAAGTGCTCGCGGCTTCTACGACTCGGATCGAGGCCATCAGTAAAACTGTTGAAAGCAGTGATCGGCATAAGTCTCTCCCCCGTGAGCCAACGCTTGACGCGCCAGTTTCCGCTCGAAGCCGATTCTGCCACGACCTGGGCCGAAAAATAGCAGTACGCCGCTGAGTGGGCGTCTTGTGCGTCTACCGGCCGTCACCCAGCTACGGCACTTGAGTGCAGTAGATCGAAGCCCCACAACCGGCGCGCTCACGCCGCCTTAAGGTACTGGTACACCGTTTCCCGGCTGATTCCATAGGTTCGCGCCAGTTCTGCCTTGGGCATGCCTGCATCGGCCATCTCACGTAGCTGAATGGCTTCCTCCGGTTTCAGTGCCTTTGTGCGCCCCTTGTAGACCCCCTTCGCCTTCGCAAGCGCGATTCCCTCCCGCTGCCGTTCTCGGATCAAATCGCGTTCGAACGTGGCGAATCCGGCGAGCATCGTGAGCATGAGCCTCGCCATGGGGTCGGCCGTGTCACCGCCGAAGGTCAACTTGTTCTTCACGAATTCGACCGACACACCGCGCTCGGTTAGCTCGCGGACGACGCGTAACAGGTCCTCTGCATTCCTCGCGAGGCGGTCGAGGCTGTGGACGTACAGGGTGTCACCGTCCCGAAGGTATTCGAGCGCGGCTTGAAGTTGCGGTCGCTTCACGTCCTTGCCGGACGCCCTATCGGTGAACACCCGGTCTAGCTCGATCCCGTCAAGTTGGCGCTCAGTGTTCTGGTCAACGCTGCTTACTCGGACGTACCCAACCCGTTGTCCCTTGGCCATCGCCACCCCTCCCCATGTCGGTTTACGTCTATTACATGGGGTGACACCTGTCAGGAAACAACGAAATTGCCCCTAAACTGACGCCAAAGGAGTGCGTTCGTGGAGTGACGATAGGGTGTACTTCAGTCGGACAAGAAAGACGCGCCTACGACCGCGTTCGACCGAGGGTGTGTGAAAACGCGGAAGTTGCCTAAACGAAGAAATTTCCTACACTGAAGCATCGGGTTTCTTCGGGGCGGCAGCATGAAGCGATTCGTCGAAGGCGAGGACCGAAACCAGGTTACGTTGCTGCCCGA
>CATPCN010000110.1 GCA_955652855.1 uncultured Chthoniobacterales bacterium
AGCCTCAGCGCGGCGTCTCTGCGCGAGCTGCAAACGTTGCTTGGCATTTTGCTGATTGCGGTTGCGATTTACTCGGCCGTGCGCGCGCGCAAGAACGATCCGGCGCTCTTTGCTTTCTTGCTGCTAACAGCCATTTGCTATCTGCCAGTGAGCGGAATTTTTTTGCTCAACGCCACGGTCGCGGAACACTGGCTTTATTTTCCAACGGCCTTCCTTTCTCCTGCGATCGCGCTCGCGGTTTTCAAATTCTTAGCCACGACAAGTGAGTCGACGTCCGTGATTATGCGCCGGATCGTCGTCGTCGTACTGACATGCTGGATGCTTTTTCTCGGGGACCGAACTTTCGAGCGCACATTTGATTGGAAGAATCAGCGCACGTTTCTCGAGCAAACGATCACGCACGGCGGTGATTCCGCGCGAATGTTAATCAATCTTGCCGGGCTCGAATCAAGCAGCGGACAACTCGATGCCGCGAAAAATCATTTGCAAGCCGCGCTGCGCAAAGAGCCGGGACAACCGTTGGCCATTCTGAGCCTCGCCGGTGTCGCCATTAAACAAAACGACTTTAAGTTTGCGCACGATTTGCTAGCGCGTGCGACGCAGCTGCCGGCGGTGGAAGCACAAGCGCAGGAAGATCTCGTGATTTTGGAAAGCGAAGAAACTGGAAATGCCAATCTGATGCGGATGCGCCTGGCGGCGCGCACCGGTCCGCCGAATTGGGCGATCGAAAAGCGATACGTTAAACTTTTGGAAGAAGCCGGCTATCTTGATCGCGCAATCATCGAAATGCGAACCGTGGTCGGTCCGCAATGGTATCGCGCGGAGTCCTGGCAATTGTTTAGTGAGCTACTGACAAAGGCCGGCCAAAATCCTGAAGCCGCCGCTGCGCTCGAGCGCGCAAAAGCTTACGATGTTCATCTCGCGGATCACCCTAGAATTTTTTGATGCGCGAAAAAACTATATGTCGATCTTGCGCACGGCGTCGATAAACGCCGGCAGATATTTTTTCGCTTTCAACTCGCCGACTCCGCGAATTTTCCGGCCTGCTTCGATTGTGTGCGGCTTCAACCGCGCGAAAGCGCGTAGCGTTTCATCGCCGAAAATAATGTAAGCGGGCACGTTTCCTTGTTGGCGCGCGAGCTCAAGTCGCACGTTTTTGAGTTGCGCGAACAACGCTTGATCGACGGGCAGCATTTCCTCCATCTCGCGCGCTGAGCTTCGCTTCTTCCGCGCGCCGACGCGAACATCGACATGTTCTTGCACGCGTTCCGGCCAGCGCAACGTGTAGTCCATCTTCCCTTTCATCACTTGATCGCCAAGCTCCGTGAGCGTGATCATCGGATATTGTCCGCTGCTCGAAATTAGAAAACCGCATTCCTGCATTTCGCGCAGAAGTTGATTCAGATATGCAACGCCTTCCGATTTCAACAGTCCATAAGTCGAGAGTTGATCGAGACGCGCGGCGATAATTTCGCGCGATCGACTGCCGACAAGTGTTTGCACAATGCGGCCACGGCCGAATCTGGGCTGCCAGCCCTCGCTCATTTGGATCGACATGCGCGCAACGCCGCTGAGCGCTTTGCGCACAATCAACGCTTCCTCTTCCGTCGACTCGCGCGCAGGTCCGGCCGTCTCGAGACAAACGTCGCAGTTCCCGCATGGCGCCGGATCGCTTTCGCCGAAGTAATGAAGGATCGCTTGTTGCCGGCATTTCCTGCCGTAAACGAAATCGATTATTAACTTCAGCTTCGCGCGATCGCGCCGTTCTTTTTCGGCAAGGTTCCCTGCATCGAGATTCAATTCATGTCCGCGCACATTCGGCTTAAGCAGGCGCGTCCCACGCACTTTGCGTCCGGGAATGTCGAATCGGTCGATGTAACCTTCGCGATCGAGAACGTGCAGTGCTGAGCTCAGCATCATGTCGTTGCCTTCGCTCTCGAAACGCGCAGACATTTCCTTGAGCGAAAGTTGCAGCTCATGCTGTTCGTTCGCGTAGCGCCGGAGCATCTCGTACACTTCAACGATGAAAGGCAGCGACGGATTGCTTCCGTCGATAAAAAATTCCTGCACGCGCGTATCGGCGTGATTGAAAAGCAATTCGCACGTGGCCGCTTCGCCATCGCGTCCTGCGCGACCCGCCTCCTGATAAAACGCCTCCAAACTTCCGGGAACATCGAAATGCGCGACGAATCGAATATCCGATCGATCGATTCCCATTCCGAATGCGTTCGTCGCCACGACGATGTCGCGACGGCCTTGCATAAACTCGTTTTGCGCCTGCTCACGTTCCTTGTCGCTCATACCCGCGTGATAAAGCAAGATCGACATGTCCTGAGTTTTCAGCGTTTCCGCCACCGCTTCGACGCGTTTTCGCGTCGCGCAATAAACGATGCCGGTCTTGTGTTCGCGGATCAGCGCACGAAGCCGTTCGTATTTCTCTGCTTCATTCGCCACTTGTGTTACGAGTAATTTTAAATTCGGCCGCGCAAAACCCGCGACGAACTCGCGCGGGTCACGCAATTTCAAATGCGTGAGAATATCGCGCCGCACTTCTGGCGTGGCCGTGGCCGTGAACGCGGCCACTTGCGGCCGGCCGAGAATTTCGAGCGCCTGATCGAGCCTAAAATAATCGGGCCTAAAATCGTGGCCCCACATCGAGAGACAATGCGCTTCGTCCACAGCGAAGAGCGAGATGGTCGCCTGACCGAGCGCATCGAGAAACGATCGGCTGCGAAAACGTTCCGGCGCGATGTAAACGAGTTTGTAATCACCGCGCGCCAGCGCTGCGATGCGCTGCTTTTGTTCGGGAAAACCAAGTGAACTGTTGATCAATGTCGCGGCGATGCCGCGGCGCTGCAGCGCATCTACCTGATCCTTCATCAGCGCGATGAGCGGTGAAACGACAATAGTTGTGCCCTCAAGAATGAGAGCCGGCAGTTGATAGCAAAGCGATTTGCCGCCACCGGTCGGCATGACGACGAGCGAATCCGCGCCGCTGACAATCGCTTCCACGACTTCCTCCTGCGCGTCGAGAAATTCTCGAAACCCAAAATATTTTTCGAGCACCTCGTGCAGAGTCATTTGATGAAGTTTGAGAATCAGAAGAAACCACCGCAAGCTCAGAGAGGCGCAATGCGCGCCGCACGGAATCGACGATACTGAACAGCAAGAGTGACCTCGCGTTGCTCCCGCTGTCTTGTTTTCGTCAATCGGCCAGCCCGACTAAGGTTTGGCCGGAAGCGTTTTCCACTGCCGCAGTGTCCGACGGCAGATATTTCATCCCAATGAGCCAGAGCACACCAGCGACCAGCATGGTCGCCGACACGACGAGAAATGCGACGTTCAGGTTCGAATGGTCGGCAACAGCGCCGATCAGCGGCGGCGCAAGCGCGTCACCCAACGCATGAATAATCAAAATATTTAACGCGAAGGCGGTCGATCGCACCGATGGATGTGTCACGTTAGCCAATGCTGTGTTTGACGGACCGGTGTTAAAAAAAAGAAAAAAGATCGCGATAAACATCAGCACCCAAGCGGCCGGAAAAGGTGTGAAGAGCATCGCGGCCGAAAATGGAAATGCGATCAATATGCCGACGCCAGAGACCAAAAAGTAGGAACCGGCAAATCGTTTGCGTAAACGATCACCGGCAAACCCGCCGAGCAAAGTCGCGGTCAAGCCTGCAAAAACGGTGATGCCGCCAAAGATGATTCGGCTGCTCGGCGGCAAATGGCGATATTCGAGATATCCCGGAACCCAAAAAGATAATCCACCGATGGAAAAGGTGAGCGCCGTCATGGCCAGCGTGTTCAAAACGTAGGACCGCGTGCGAACAAGGCCGAGATAATCCTGCAGCTTCGCCCGACACTTTTTTTGTTCTATTCCACTTTGCCTCCGCGGATCCTGCCGCGAAAAACAGATTAATCCCAGCAACAATCCGGGCGGGGCCACGACATAAAATGCCGTCTGCCAATTCCAGTGCGCCGCGACAAAGCCGCCGATGGCGTAGCCCAGGGCGCTTCCCACCGGAATCGCGACATAAAAATAAGAGAGCATCCGGCCGCGCAGTTGCAGCAGAAAAAGATCGGCAATAATCGTCGGCGCCGCTGGCCCGTATCCACCTTCGCCAATTCCGACGAACAACCGCGTGATCAAGAGCAAGGTAAAAGTCCCCGCGAGCCCTGAGGCCGCTGTCGCCGCGCTCCACAAAATCACGCCCGCACCGATAAGGATCCAGCGTGAAATCCGATCCGCAAGCCAACCGAAAATCGGCGCGGAAATCATGTAGCTGACGAGAAAGGCGGTCGCGAGAAGAC
>CATPCN010000111.1 GCA_955652855.1 uncultured Chthoniobacterales bacterium
AAATTTGGCTAAAACGAAACTTCAGGGACGCGTTCGCCGGCAAGAAGTGTTTGAACTTTTGAAGCGCGCAAGTTTTACGGAAACATTTCAAATAATTTTTGCCGACCCGCCTTATGAAGAATCAAAAACAGGCGAGCGATACACTGACAAACTTCTTGCAAATCAAACATTGCCGCGACTGCTCGAACCGAACGGGATTTTTGTTTTGGAGAAACGGCCGAGCGAGGTCACGCTCCAAACTAAATCGTGGCACGTTGTGCATAGCAAAAGATACGGCGCGTCCGAAGTGCTATTCCTTTCCTCAATCCGGTTTCCGCAATCCGCAATCGAATCGTGATCCGTCTTATTTACAATTTATTGTTTCCAATTGGGCTCCTTCTTTTTTTGCCCGGCTACGTCGTGAAAATGTGGCGGCGCGGAAATTACCGGCACAAGTTTGGACAACGGCTGGGTATTTATGATCGCGATGTGCGTGAACGACTCCGTGCGCATCGGTGGACTTGGATGCACGCGGTCAGCGTCGGTGAAGTGATGATTGCGCTGAAGCTTGCCACGAAGCTGAAAGAGCTGGAACCGGATCTCCATGTCGCAGTAACGACGACAACGACGACCGGATTTGCGCTCGCCCAAAAAGATGCGCCGCCATTTTGCGAAGTGATGTACGCGCCGCTCGATTTCTGGCCGGTAATGCGGCGTGCTTTCGCGGTGATTCGGCCCGTGAGAATTGTTCTTGTCGAAGCTGAGGTCTGGCCAAATCTTGCGGCCGAAGCTCACGCTTGCAACATTGCGTTGACCCTGGTGAATGCGCGATTGTCACCGCGCTCCGAAAAAAGATTTCGCCGGTTTCGATCTTTTGTCGCGCCGACTTTTCGACTTCTCGATCTTGTTTGCGTTCCCGAGCCGGAAGATCTGGATCGATGGAGCATGCTCGGCGTCGAGCGTGATCGAATCCGACGTACCGGTAGCATCAAGTATGATCCGGCGGGCCTCGAGGATAAGGTCAAGATTCAAAGAATCGGAATGTTTCATTTGAATCCACTCGATCCGACACATCTCGTGCTCTTGGGCGGCAGCACGCACGCCGGGGAGGAGGAATTACTCGCGCAGATTTTTCTTAAATTGCGCCAAAGCTTTCCGTCTTTGTGCCTGTTTTTGGCTCCGCGCCACGTGGAGCGCGTGCGGGAAATTCGGGAACACCTTGAAAATCTTTCGCTGAAGGTGTGCCTGGCCAGTGAAGCTGAAACGCATGGTGATTCGAAGCCGGATTGTGTGTTGCTCGACAAAACCGGCGAGCTACAACGCTGGTATGGCATCGCCACAGTCGTGTTCATCGGCAAGAGCCTCACGGCGCACGGCGGACAAAATCCGGTCGAGCCAATTGCAGCCGGCGTTCCAGTTATTTTTGGACCGCACATGGAAAACTTCGCAAGGCTCGCGAAAAGTCTTGTCGCAAAAAATGGCGCGATCGAAGTCCGGGATGCAGATGAACTCGAAAAGGCGGTGGGAAAACTTCTGGGCGACCCCGAAGCTCGGCGCTTTCTTGTGGAGAATGCGCAACACGTGTTGATGGAGCACCGCGGTGCGACGGCGCGCACGGCCGCGCTACTTGTCGATCTTGTCTAGAGATTGCCGGCTCGCCGGATCGGCAATTTACCTTGCGTGCACGCAGCGCAATTCCGATATTGGCCAGCTTTTGTGACCCTATCGTCCAGTGGCCTAGGACACCGCCCTTTCACGGCGGTAACACGGGTTCGAATCCCGTTAGGGTCGCCACTAAAATCTTGTCGGGAAGGGGAAACGCCAATACAATAGCTGCCCCGAATGGGACTTCCTGGCGCCTAAAGAAGTGTGACCGGAAGATTATCCAAAGGACCTAAAACTTGATCGACCATTTCTTCCCGCGGTTAAACAGGATGATTGTCACATGAAAGTCTCGCGGCGATTGAAAATGGGTCGACAAATGTGCAGGGCATGCGGTGCAGCTTCCGTGTTGATTCGTCGACGGTTCACTTTCACTTTGAAGGTGTGCACATGAGAAGTAACCTGCATCAGCCTGCGACGGAACAGGCATTCGACGCGAACCTGAGTTTGGCGGATTTCGTCGTCGGCGACAGCGAAGATCCGCTGGTCCCACCGATGGCTTTTACGCAATGGCGTCAAGCCGGCGCTTGGGAGGCCAGGCTCTATGAGCCGGAAATGCTCGCGACGGCTGATGCGAGGACGAGCATCAATTACGAAGGCAAGCCGCGCTCGGTCATTAATCTCTGTTCGTATAATTATCTCGGGCTCGCAAACCATCCCGAAGTGATCGCGGCTGCGCGAGACGCACTTTCAAAATACGGCGTGGGTGCGTGCGGCTCGCCTTTGCTTTCCGGGATGACCGATTTGCATCGACAACTCGAGCGCGCGATTGCGAAGTTTCTTGGACGCGAAGATGCCATGCTGTTTAACAGCGGATTCGGTGGCGCACTCGGAACGCTTTCCGGTCTTCTGCGGAAAACTGATGTCGCCGTTCTCGATAATCGATCGCACCTCAGTTTACGCGATGGCGCAGTCTTGTCCCGATCGCGGGTGGACCGTTTTGAGCACAACGATCCGGCCTCGCTCGATGCCGCTCTCGGCCGACGAAAAGGCAGGCGGCAACTTGTGATCGTGGAAGGCATTTACTCGATGGACGGCGATTTCGCCAACCTTGATGCGTTGCTCACTATCGCCGAGTCGCACAATGCGAGCGTATTTATCGACGAAGCGCACTCAATCCTGGCTTGCGGCGCGCATGGGCGGGGTGCGGCGGAGCATCTTCAGGTGGAAGATCGTATTCGGATTGTGTATGGCACATTCTCAAAGGCATTTGCTGCTCTGGGAGGTTTCGTTACCGGTCCTACCGAAACGCTGGATTATTTGCGCTACTATGCACACTCCTACGCCTATTCCTGTGCCTTGCCGCCCGCGATTGTCGCCGCGGTCTTGAAATCGCTCGAGATTGCGGGTCGCGAACCAGAATTGCGCGAGCAGCTTTGGGCGAATGCGAAATATTTTCGCGAGCAAGTGAACTCTCTCGGCATCGACACGGGAATTTCGACGACTTACATCATGCCGCTCGTCGTTGGAGATCGTGAGCGAATGTATCGTCTCGGGCACGAGTTGCGGCGCCGCGGACTTTGGGTCGCGCCGGTTGATTATCCAGCCGTGCCGCAGGAAGGCATTTGCTTCCGCGCTTGTGTGACGGCGAAGCACACCCGCGCGGATCTGGACGAAGCGCTCAACATTCTTGCCGACACACTCGTTCCGGCGATCAAACAAAGCGCCTGAGCGTCGTGGCGGGGATGGCGCTTCGTTTTCCGGATGGCGATGAATCTTGAGAGCGCCATGTCGTCATCGCAAATCGAGGACACTTATAAGGCGCGCGACGTCGAAGGTTGGATCGACATCTATTTTTACCGGAAGATCGGTTTTTTCTTAGCGCGGTTCTTCGCGAAACTGAAGATGACGCCCGCCGGCGTAACTTTCTTCGGCGCGGCTGTCGGAGTTCTCGCCGGCCATCTCTATTATTATCGCCATCTCTCTATCAACATCGCGGGAATGATCCTTCACGTTTTCGCGAACGCACTGGACAACGCGGATGGACAACTCGCGCGAATTACCAAACAGGGGAGTCGCGCTGGGCGCACACTTGATGGCTTGTGTGACGCGATCGTCTTTGCCAGCGTTTATGTGCATCTCAGCCTTCGTCACGTGATGGAAGGCGGCTCCGCCTGGATCGGGTTGGTTGCACTCGCTGCCGCCTTCAGTCATTCACTCCAAAGCGCGGTCGCGGATTATTACCGGCACGGTTACCTCTTTTTCGTGCACGGAAAATCGCGTTCGGAATTGGATTCGTCGGACGCTCTTCGTAAGGCTTCGGATCAACTGAGCTGGCGCAAAGAACCGTGGCAAAAATTCCTCGCCCGCTTCTACGCCAACTACACCCGAGAACAGGAAATGCTCGCGCCGCAACAGGCCAGGTTGCTCGCAGCTGTTAACTCACACAGCGGGATCATCCAACCATGGTTCGCCGACGATTATCGCCGCCGAAACCGACAAATGACGAAATGGTTCAATGTGATGACGGTGAACACACGGATGCTCTTCCTTTTTGCTTTGCTTTTTCTCGGTAAACCGACCTGGTATTTTTTTGTCGATCTAACGCTGCTCAATCTCGTGCTTGCATTCGTGCTTGTGCGCCAGAATCAAATGTCGCGCGAAATGTGCGTCGAGCTAGAGAGACGTTCGACGTGAGCTTACAATCACGGTCTGTGTCGAAGATCGAAGTTACACAAGTCAGCTCCCGGAAAGATCGAGATACATTTATCAAGTTTCCATGGCGGATTTACGAAAATGATCCGGCCTGGGTGCCGCCACTCCTGATTGAGCGGAAGGCGTTTCTCGATTCGAAGAAGCACCCATTTTATGAACACGGCGCTGCCGCGCTCTTCCTTGCGAAGCGTGGGGACGAAGTCGTGGGTCGAATCATGGCGAGTGATGATGCGAATTATAATTCGCTCCATAAGTCGAGCGTTGGTTGTTTCGGTCTGTTCGAGTGCATCGACGATACCGAAGTCGCCGCTGCGCTACTGCAAGCGGCAGAGAATTGGCTGCGTGCGCGAGGTCGCAACGAGATCATGGGACCGATTGATTACTCGACGAACTATGTTTGCGGACTTCTCGTGGACGGATTTCAACATCCCCCCACGCTGTTAACGTCGCACAACCTGCCTTATTACGCGGCGCTTATCGAAGGTTGCGGACTCAAAAAGGAAATCGATTTCTACGCATGGTGGTTTAGCGATGCGACGACGGCCGTTTCTCGCCTGCAAAAACTAGCGGCCCGATTGCAGTCGCGAATTCATTTTACGATTCGCGAAGTCGACATGCGCAATTTGTCCGCGGAGAGTGAGCGATTGCGCAGTATTTACAACGAAGCCTGGCAGAATAATTGGGGCTTCGTGCCATTCAGTGCAGCGGAGTTTGCGCACCTGACTAATGAGATGAAGCCGTTGGTGCGGCCAGACTTCACCGCCATCGCCGAGATCGACGGCGAACCAATTGGTTTCATCCTCGGATTGCCGGACATCAACGTTGCTTTCCAAAAAATTAATGGACGCCTGACCACTTTTGGAATTCCGATCGGAATAGCAAAGCTGCTCTATTACAAGGCGCGATTGCGCAAGGCGAGGCTCATCGCGATGGGAGTGCGTCCGAAGTTTCGCCGGCTTGGCGTCGCGGAGATGCTCGTCCTGCACGTCATGGAGAAAGGAATGATCAAGGCCGGCTTTTTTGCCGAGCTGAGCATGACGCTGGAAAACAACGTGCTGGTAAATCGCTTCATCGAGGCCATCGGCGCTACGAAATACAAGACCTATCGGATTTATTCCAAGTCCATAAACTAACGGACACCCGAACGGGATTTCTCGCGCCAGCGATACAGTGCCCACGCCGCGTGCGGAAGATCGACAAGCGCGGTGAGCAGCTCCCACCAAACCATCACGATGAAAGCCTTGGCCGGTGCGCCCAGAATGATTCCGACCGTCAGCACCCAGACGTAGATGTTGCGCCGCCCGCCGATGAACCGGACGATTCGATCGAACACACCGGGTTCGTTCAGCGATTTTCGCGACGCAAAATAGATTCCGGCTTTGCCGATGCCGTCGAGCGCCTCAGCCAGCAGCAGCACAAGTAGATAGCGAAATGCTCCCGGCAACTCACCGAAAGAATAAAAATGCCAGGCCAGTGCTGTTGGCCACGCCACATCAAAGAAATCATCGAACCGATGTTCGAGCGATCCGCTCTTCGTCGTCTCGACTTTGATTCGCGCCTGTTTTCCGTCGAGCCCGTCGATAATGCCAATAACGAAAGCGAGCACGATTCCCCAGACGAGATGACCGGTCGCGAAAAAAGCGGTTGTGCCGAAAGCGGCCACAATCCAGGAAATCGTGAGCTGATGTGGCGTAATCGAAGTCTTGCATAAACGGGAGAGCAGAAAGTTTTCGATGGGCGCGTGAATCAGCGCCGGAAAATCTAGCGTCCCCTTTTGCACCGAATCGAAAAGAACGCGCTCTGCTAATCTTCGGTGAGCGGTATCGGGCGATGGAAACCAAAACGGTCTGAGCTTTCGACGCAGCGCCGGGTAATAAATCGATTGATCAGCGACATCGATGGTTGCAATCGCGCGTCGCTCCACGCTCTCGCGCAACGCTTTTTCAAATAGACCCGTCTGCGCCCAAGCCCAATCGCGGGATAGCAACGCCGCGCCGCAGAGTTTGTCCCCGCGAACGTTCGTTGCCGTTGCGACTAGCGATTGAAGGCGCGATGGCACGGCCGAATCTATCAGCGCTGCAGCAGAACTTTGCGCGCAGAGAAGCTGCAATAAGCGAATATCGAAAACCGTATCGCCGCGGCCAACAAGAAGAAGTTGTTCAGCTTCCGGCCAAAGATCGACAATCTTTTCAGTCGTCAGCGATTCGTTCGCACACTCATGGAGTTTCCATTGGATTTGATCGCGCGCCCACGAATGCCGGCTCAAATGCTCTTCGAGTGATTGCGGGGTGCTGGAAAGAACAGTGGCCTTCGTAATTCCGCACCGTTGCAGTGTGCGCAACAAACGTTCCAAGATCGAGATGCCACACACCTCGACAAGCGCGCCGGGCGCGTCGGCCAGAATCACGCATTCACGAAGCATGGCGAGTCATTATCTTTTGCTCGGCGTGCTGAAGCATCTGTGGAGTATCAACGTCCTGCCACCAGGCTTCGCCGATATCGATTGCCAGCACTTTGTCGTCGGCCGCCATCAATTTCACGCCGTCGGCCAGACTACAGTCGTCGTTTCGTTTGGCGCGGCGCAGATAATCAAAGATTTCGCCGGAGCAAATGAAAAGCCCGGTGTCGATCGCATTGTAGGCGCGCAAGTCTTTGCCGATAGCGCGAACGCGGTCGCCCTCCGTTTGCACTTTCATCGCGTCATCTCGATCAAAAATACTGTCGATCTTTTTGTCCACGGCGAGATTCAATCGATCGAGATCGGCCTGTGCGATGAGCGTTTCTAAAATCGAGCCGTCAAATAAGTGATCGCCCATCGCCAGAAAAAAAGGCGAGCGCACTTTTCCCGCGGCGCTCAAGAGCGAAATGCCGTTTTGTTTTTGCCATGCCGGATTAAAGATCGGATGCAATTGCATTCCGGGCGGCATGAGAGGAGTCAGACCCTTGAGC
>CATPCN010000112.1 GCA_955652855.1 uncultured Chthoniobacterales bacterium
CCCACTTGCAGCAAGCGGCACGACATTTGGGATCGGTGCCCTTCTTCGCTTGCTGCAAGTGGGAAACCTGCAGGCCTACGCATTTCTCTTCGGCTTGGGAATTGTCGGACTGATTTACTTCACGTTGTTCCGATGATTCTGCTTTTCATCGTTCTCGTTCCGCTGGCCGCCGCAGTTTTTATTCTGGTCGGAGCGCCCGCGCGCTCCACCGCGGTTGGCGCTTCCGCGCTGACATTGATGGCGGCGGTGCTGGCATTTGCCGGCTTCGACAACGGCTTTCGCGGATTTCAATTCACAACGTCCTTCACGATTAGCTCCACGTGGGGACTGCGGTTCTCACTCGGCATCGACGGCCTCAGTCTGATCATGATCTTGCTCACGGCCATCGTCGCTTTCGCATCGATTTGGTTCGCGGGCGAACCGGAAAAACATCCGAACGCTTTTTATGCGTGCCTGTTGTTCATCGCGGGCGGAGCGCTGGGCGCCTTCGCATCGCTCGATCTGTTTTTCTTTTACGCGTTTCACGAGCTCGCGCTCATTCCGACATTTCTTCTCATCGGAATCTGGGGAAGCGGCAATCGTTACGCTGCCGCGTGGAAGGTCACGATTTATCTTGCGACCGGAAGTTTCATTTTGCTGATTGGTTTGATCCTGCTTTATCGCAGCGTGCCTGAGGCAGCGCGCAGTTTTGATTTTCGCGCGCTGCAAACCGCGGCCGCGTCCGGGCTGATCGCTCCTGAAGCGCAGCGTAATATTTATCTGCTCCTTCTGATCGGCTTCGGAATTCTGATTTCGCTCTTTCCGTTTCACACCTGGGCGCCAGAGGCCTACGCATCTGCTCCCACGCCCGCCGCCATGTTGCACGCGGGCGTTTTAAAAAAATTTGGATTGTACGGCCTGTTGCGAATCGCGCTTCCGCTTTTGCCTGCCGGCGCGCGTTATTGGAACGAGCTGCTGATCATTCTTTTGCTCGGCAACATCATTTACGTTGGCCTCGTCACCATCGCGCAAAAGCGGCTCGATTGGATGCTCGGTTATTCGAGCGTCATGCACATGGGCTACATTTTCTTGGGAATCGCGAGCGCCAATATTCTCGGCACGAACGGCGCGGCCCTCTTGATGTTTGCGCACGGGATTTCCATCGCGCTTCTTTTTGCCATCGCGGGCGAAGTGCGCGCCCGGACCGGCACACTTCTGCTCGAAGATCTCGGTGGTCTTGCCAAAGTCATGCCGCTGGCTGGTTTTGTTTTTGGGATTGGCGCCTTCGCGGCAATCGGATTACCGGGCTTCGCGAATTTTGCCGGCGACGTCCTGATCTTTTTCGGCGCATTCCACAACGGCGCGGAAATGGAACATTTTCACATTTTTCAAATTGCGACGGTGCTGGCGCTTTGGGGCGTGGTGATTTCCGCGATCTACATGTTGCGCGCTTATCGTGCGGTTTTCATGGGCGCGATCAAGGAGCCGTGGAAAAATATTGTCGATCTTTCGCCCGTGCTGCGTCTTCCGATTGCGATTCTGGTCGCCGCCACGTTGTGGTTCGGTTTTTTCCCGCAATCGTTCGTCGGCAAAATCACACCGACACTTCGCAGCTATCTTTCCGTGAAGTAAATGATCACCGCACCCACGCTTGAGATCGCCGTCGTGCTGCTTGGCACCTTTGTTCTTCTGGTCGAAGCGTTCGCCGGCCAGGTGCAAAAGCGCGCGCTCGCCATCACTGCGATCATCGGCCTCGGCGTCGTGCTGATCGCCAGTTTCTTTCTTATGCCCGCTCCAATGATGCACGACACGATCGGTTTTTGGAATTTTTACGCGGCCGATTCGCTCGCGATCTTCTTCAAACGCTTCGCGCTCGTCACCACGATCCTCGTCTTGATCATGATGATCGATTACGCGCCGACCGTGCGCCAAACCGTTCAAGGCGTCACGTCTCAGTCCGGTCTCGGCGAATTCTACGCGCTGCCAATTTTTACCTGCGCCGGACTCATGTGGATGGCGTCGGCGATTGATATTGTCATGATCTTTGGCACGCGCGACCTCGTCACGATTTCGTTTTACGTGCTCGTCAGTTTCACGCGAAAAAATCCGGCCACGCTCGAAGCGGGCGTGAAATATTTGATCTTAAGCGCGCTTTCCACCGGTTTTCTCGTTTACGGCATCGCCTGGGTTTTCGGCGTCACCGGTGAAACGAATCTCGATCTTATCGTCGCCGCGCTCGGAAACCCGGCGATCGAACGCGTGCCGGCGCTTTTCGGAATGGTGCTCGTGCTCGTCGCGCTCGGTTTCAAAATCGCGGCGGTGCCGTTTCAAATTTGGGTGCCCGATGTTTATCAGGGCGCGCCCACACCGGTGACTGCATACCTTTCCGTCGGTTCGAAAGCAGCCGGCTTCGTCGTTCTGCTGCGCGTCCTGCGGCCATTCTTCATGTTGCCGCAAATGAGTCGGCTGCTCGTGATAGTGGCGGTGCTCACATTGATTTACGGAAATCTCGCCGCGCTCCCGCAAACGAATCTCAAGCGACTGCTTGCCTACTCCAGCATTGCGCACGCTGGTTATCTGCTCATCGGCATCGTCTCATTTTCCGGAACGGCCATCACATTTTATCTCGTCGCTTATTTGCTCATGACGCTTTTGAGCTTCGCGGTCCTTGTCATCGTCTCGCAGAACAACGGCGAGCAAATTGAGGATTTCAACGGATTGGCCAAACGCTCGCCCTTCCTCGCCTTCGCGATGTTGATCGCGATGATCTCGCTCGCCGGCGTTCCGTTCACCGCCGGATTTTTCGGAAAGTTTCTGATCTTCGACGCCGCCATTCAGCGACATCAATTCACGCTCGTCGTCGTTGGTGTGATCACGGTCGCGTGCGGGTTTTATTATTATCTCAAAGTCGTGGCCGCGATGTACTGGCAATCGCCAACGCGCACGGAAGCGATTCCGATCAGTTGGTTGTCACGCGCCGCCATGTCGATCTTGATCGCGGCCATCATCGGGCTCGGAATTTATCCACAGCCGATTCTGAGTGCGCTCGAACCGAAGCGCGCACGCGTCGCGCTAACTCATTAACCGCGGATGAAAGCAAAGCTCCAAATTCCAAGCTCCAAAATCCAATGAACTTCCAAGCGTCAAACTCCAAACGTGAGCGGTATTCACGCCTTTGATGCTTGGAAATTGGTGATTCTCTGGAGCTTGGATGTTGGGCTTTGGAGCTTTTTACGATCCGTTTAAATCCGCGTAATGACTCGCGAATTCCCATTCGCTCACTCTCCGGGCTGCCCGTCCATTCGCTCGCTTCTCATCGGCTCCATTCTGCGGCTTTGTGCTTCTTTTCCGCTCTGCGAAATCTGTGTAATCTGTGGACTCTATGGTCGCCGAATTCGAAAAGCAGGTCTCACAAACGCTCGAGGAAATAAAATCGCAGGGTCTTTTC
>CATPCN010000113.1 GCA_955652855.1 uncultured Chthoniobacterales bacterium
GAGTCTCCGGCAACTCGCTGCCGTACCACAAGGCCTCCTGCCGCTCTCTCTTCTTGCGTGTGCCCATGGCCATAAGATGATTTTAAAGTCAAAACATTTTCCACGCTAGATGTTTTTTGACTTTAGACACGGGCTGCTAGCATCCCGATAAAGTGTTTTCCATTTCGTCTTGTTGATTTGGAGAATCCGGTTATCCAGTGCGTATGGTGTTATCTCCGTTCACAGCACGTTCCTGCCGGAGCGAGAAAATCCAGTCCGAATCCTTCCGGCGCGTGCGGCCGAACGCGCTTCCTTTGCCCGCCGCCGCTGCAAACCCGCGGTTTTACTCCACCAAAGACTCCTCCCGCAGGACGCGTTCCCTCTTCTTCCACCCACTGCGCGTCGTAAACCTCGCTGGTGACGTCATCCATGATCGCGATTAGGACGTAATACAGGTCGCAATGCCGGCCATCTTGAAACCAAGCGTGTTTGCTGGCGTTGATGTGCAAGAGCATGCCCGGCAGCGTCCGCCGCAGACGTCGCAACTTGCCTACCAGTCCGGCGCCTCGCGGTGCTAACTTCACCCACGCGTAACTGAGGTTGATCCTGTGTCCTTCCTTCAGGTTTTGGTGGAAATACCGCACGTTGAAGTCGAAGTGCTTTTCCCGATACAACTGCAGCCTTGTGGTTTCAGCCTCCAGGATTCCATCCGCATGAGCGGACATTTCAAAGGCTAAAAACAAGAATTCAGCTCTTGTAATAAGCGGCGGACCTGATATAATCCCTGTTACGTCGAAACCGACGTCAATTAACAATTCACGAGGTGAGTAAAGATGTCTTACGTGCCTGAGAAAAAGCCGGCGTTCTTTCCATTCGTGTCGGCGGAAGTGTTTTTCGAAGCTGACGCTCAGAAGAGCGAGGATGCGCTGACGATCAAGACAGCTCCAGATCTTGACGCAGAACTCGACGACATCCTCAGCGTAAAAAACTGACGGTTGGCTCCCTTGGACGGGTCGTTGCGACCCGTCCAAATTCTGCTTGGTGAGCGTGCCCCGACCAGAGGTTCGATCCGCGCAATCTGCTAACTTCTGTCAGCACGGTCGAGTGTTGCGCAAGCTAGCGTGGGACTGGTAATGTCGGTTGGACTTCTGTCGCAAGAGATGCAACTGTCGCAAGGGACACAGCCGCGGCTTGCTGAAATCGACATCGACCTGTCGGTGGCAATGGAGCGTGTCCGCGTCGTCGCGGATTCCACAGCCCTGACCGAGGACGAACTCAGCGACCTAGCTGGGATCTACAACAATCTCGCTTATTTGTTTCTGTACTTGGCATCCAACGCCGCTCACGTCGATTGGCGTTCGTTGCAGCGTTGGAAGCATGCATTCTATTCCGACAAAGTGCTCGTCGAAGCGCTTGAGCGCAGTCTGGCCCGATCGCGCTTCGAAGACGTTCAGGCCGAACGCGTCCGAAAGTCGTATCGGGAGTTTTTCCATGGGCTAACAGACCGCGACGACGTGGGCCGAGACGCACGGCACGACCTAATAGAGCGCGCGCAAGATTGCCGGTCGGCGCTGCTAACCGGCCAGGAACGGTTGTTGGTTCGTTTGGGTGCGCGCATTCGAGGAGCGCCGGAGACGACCTTCTACAACTTAATAAGCTCAACCGAGTCAGCCGCGACGAGAGAGAAGCTCGCGACGGCTTGGAGGCTATTGCGTGACGATCACTCCCCGGCGCTTGAGACCGTTGCGGATGAGCTCGTCGCCTATCGGCGCGACAGGAGCCGCAGACGCGGCTTTTCAAGCCCACTCAATCAGACGTTACAGCGTAGCCAACTTAGCGAGGCGCAGGTCGAGACTTTCATCGCGGATTGCGTCCAGCGATCGATCGAAAGCCAATGTCGGTTGGATAACGAGGTGCGATCGGTCCTGGGTTCGACCGGCTCGCCGATGCAGCATTTCGAATACTACGTGCGGCGCGTGCAGGGCGATGTGCAAATTCCGCTCTTCGACTTAGAGCGCTGCCTGGACTTCGCATTCGACGTCGCTAAGGCGATCTTCGGCCTCGAGTTCTCTTACGACCGCGATGCGGGCGCAAACGTTATTCGCGCGACTGTAAGCCAGGCAGGGAGCGAATGCGGCGCGGTCAACTTCGATCTTTGGGATGACGCTCTGGCGCCCAAGTCAGCGAATACGACGATCGGAGCGCGCAATCGGATGGCTTGGGCCGGACGACTGCAATTGCCCGTGGCGCATGTGTCATGTCGGTTCAAGCGTCGCGACGAACACTGGAGCGCGATCACTTACCAGAACGTGCATAGCCTGTTTCACGAGTTCGGACACGCGATCAATCACCTATGTATGGCTCGCGTCGTTCCTAGTGAGTCTGGACTCGAATACCTGCCCATCGAGCGGCTTGAGACGCTCAGCATGTGGTTCGAGAAGTGGGTCTTTCATCCGGCATTCGTGAGTGCCGTCGCGCAGGAAAGCGACGTGCAGGGGCGCATCCGCGTGGCGCAGGCCATCAAGCGACTGGAGTATCGGCGCACCCATGTGGAGCGTGCTGTGACTGCGGCGCTCGATTTCGAAGCCAATCGATGCCCCGACGTAACCGTGCGCGGCGCTTTCCAGGCGCTCGACGCCCGTTTCGGCATCTCACGCCACTGCGCCGTCGAGGATTTCTTGGCGAGTTTCACGCTCCCGATGCTCGAAGCAAACCCTGGTGGCTACTTCGCTTATCTCTGGGGTGCGGCGCAGAGTGCGCAGCAGTTTCTGCCTTGGCGTTCGTCGGATCCGAGCACCTGGCCGGATCGCGAAAGAGCGCGTACGCTTTTCGCTTCCTGCTTCGATTTTGATGTGCCGGGTGCGAGCGTTGACGCCAGCGCAGCCTTCTCCTTCTACGAAGAAGATGTCAGACCGGACTAGGCAGGCGATGACCGATGCGGACTATGTACGGGCGATGTTGGGGCCGCGAGATCCGGCGCTCGACATGCTTCTGCGGAAATCGCTCCTAGGACGAGGCCTTCGACCGATGCAGGTCGACGATAATGCGGCGCGCGTCTTGCAACTGCTGACTTTGTTGAAACGGCCGCGCGCGGCGATCGAGATAGGTGCGTTCTTCGGGTACTCTACAGTGCACATCGCGCGCGGTCTGCCGCCGGAGGCTAAGCTGACGAGTTTCGAGTTGGACCCGGAGTTGGCGGCGTTGGCGCGCGACAATGTAGCGGCCGCCGGTTTGACGGATCGGGTCGAGATCGTCGCAGGCGATGCTGCAGCGCATTTGCTCGCGTGGCAACCAGGGGTGGTCGACCTCATCTTCATCGACGCCGACAAGTGCTCTTATCCGAAATACTTGAAGCTGTGCTTTCCTTTGCTGGCGCAGGGTGGTTTGCTGATCGCAGATGACGCCTTCGCGGCGGGGGATTTTTCCGTCGAAGCGAGCGATGGCGAAGCCGGAAAGAGCGAGGTGGTAGCGATCAACACCTTCAACCGCGCTATTTTGAAAAGCGATGCGCTATTTTCGGCCTTTGTCGGCACAGAGAACGGATTGATGGTGAGTCTCAAACTATAGGCGGATGCAGGCGTGCGGAAATCTTTCGAACTATTCGACAACGCGCTTCAGGAGTCCGAACTCGATGACTTAGGCCGCCTTTCCGCCGAAGCGAGGGCGATGGCGGTCGCGGCATTGGCGCGCTCCACGGGCTGGTGGCGCGGCGACACCCGCGCGACTGCGTACGTGCCTTCCTTCGCCGACGGCGTTCTCACGAACGACGCCTTGGAGAAAGCGATGTGGGCGGGGCTGTTTTGTTCGCTCGACCAGCCTCGGCGATCATTGTTGTTTAGCTCGAAGCTGAATTGCGTACAGGCGGCCGTGTCAAGCAACACCGTTGTCATACCTCTCTGGCGCAACTGCCTGGTGCTTTTTGATGCGGAGTCTCTTGCCGCAGAAGTCATTCCTACCCCGGCCCACGACGAAGCGGGCTTGTGGCTCATTTGCGCGTCGCGCTTAAGCGGAGAACCGTAGTGAAAAGCAAGCTCATAATCGTCGACGACTTCTATACCCACCCCGACAAGGTGCGCGCGCAAGGGTTGAACTCGGCGTACGCCAATATCGAGCAAACCGACTACCCAGGTTTTGCGAGCAAGGTGCGCTTGGACGCGGAAATCTTGCGACAACGCTTCAGCGAACTCATCGGGGCGGAGCTCAACGTTGACAACGCGCGCTTCACCTGGGGCAACTTCCGTCTCATCACCGAAGACACGGGCTCGCGCTCGAAGGTGCATGCCGATGTCGCGGTCGATTGGGCAGGGATGGTGTATTTGACGCCGGATGCACCCATGCGCGCCGGCACTGGATTTTTCCGACACAAAGAGACGGGGCTCGAAGCGCCTCCGACCGACCGTCAAGCGCGTGCTCTCGGTTTCAGCAATGCTCAGGAATTCGACGATCGAGTAATACGTCGCGACAACGCCGATCTCAGTAAATGGGAGCGCACCACAGCGATAGAGCCGCGTTACAATCGATTGGTGTTGTTTCGCGGTAGCGAGTTCTACCATGCACCCATTGGGGGCGTAGGCCACGATCCGCAAACAGCGCGCCTAACGCACATCTTTTTCTTCAACGAGTATTTGCGCACTTCTGCGGTCGTGCGCGAGGCGGTCGCTGATGCGCGCTTTGCTTGACCTTGCCGTACAGGCATGCGGCGCGGACGCAGGGCGATCTCATCTGCTCGTCGCCGCCTCCGGGGCCGACCTGGGTAGTCAAGGTGCGCGCGCGATCGCGGCCACGGCCTTAGCGAGTGGCAAGCACGACGAAGGCTCAAACGGCCGGTGGTCGGAGTGCGGGCTACAGACGCTCGTGCTAGCCCAAGTGGACGTAGGGGAAGGCGAACGACGCGTTTGGGCGTTGGACGGTTGGAGTTTGATATCGGCGCTCGGTGAGGGCGTAGATCTTCGCGGCGCCTGTCTCCGCGGTGCGCGTTTGCGCGGCGCTCGGCTGAGAACCGCGGTGCTGCGTGACGCCGATTTCTCTGGAGCTGATTTGGAGAAGGCGGATCTATCCGGCGTCGACGCGCAAGGCGCCAATTTCGCGGGCGCCAACTTGTTCTGCGCCAGCTTCAACGCCGCGGATCTTACCGAGAGCGAGCTTAGTCGCGCGAACCTCCGACACGTGGATTTTCGCGGGGCCACCTGCGTGCGCACCGCTTTCAGCGGCGCCGATTTGTGGCACGCGTATCTCTGGAACGTCGACCTCTCGCAATCGTTCGTCGATCCTGCCGCTGCGGCGCGGGCCGACCATTTGAACGAGTTGATTGCGGATCGACCCAAGGGCGGATCGTGAGTTCGGGCGAGTTCGATGCGTTGTGGCCGCTCATGACGCCGTCGGCGAAACGCGGTCGGCTCGATGCCGTCGCTGTATCTGCGCAAGGCGTGCGCATAAGGTTCGCCGACGGACGGGAGGTGTTGTGCGGTTCGAGCGGACTTTGGAATTGCAACTTGGGCTATGGCAACGCGGTAATCGCAAAGGCAGTGGGGGACGTGTTGAGGCATGCTTCTTACCTAAGCGTCTGGGGAATGGAGCACGAGTTGGCGCATGAGGCAGCGACCGCTCTTGTGGATGTCACCGAGCGTCCCGAATTCGGTCGCATCTTGTTTTCTACATCGGGCGGCGCCGCCAATGACATGGCGATGAAGCTCGCCCGCCAATATCAAACACTGTCGGGACGAAGTGAGCGCAAAGTCATTCTCGGGCTGCATGGTGGATTCCACGGTCTCACTTATGGAGCTTTCGCGTTATCGACGGGCCAACTTGGACAGCGCATGTACGGCGTTGACCGACGCTCGGTCGCCCATATCGTCGCCAATTCGGCATCCGATATCGACCGCGTCTTCGGCAAGATCGGCGAGCGCGTTGCCGCGATCTTTGTCGAGCCCGTGATCGGGTCGGGCGCGGTCATTCTCGAAGACAATTATCTCCGTAGACTATTCGACGTGCGGCGTCAGCATGGCGTCATCTTGATCGCCGACGAAGTCACGACTGGTTTCGGTCGCGTTGGTCCAGGTGTCTTCGCGAGCTCGTCGTGGGAGGAGCCTCCCGACGTCATAGTGGCAGCCAAGGGCATGACCAACGGGACGCAGGCGGCGTCGGCGTTGATTGTGGCGACACTTGTCTCCGAGCGGTTCATCGAAGCCGGAGCGGTGCTCGGACACGCCGAAACGCAAGCCGGCACTCCACCGTCGTGCGCGGCAATATTAGCAACAATAGCCGAAATGCGACGGCTCGATGCACTTCGCCGTGGCGCTGCGCTTGCAGCGCAGTTGGAGAGAAGGCTCTCCGCCCTGGTAGGGCACTCGCCTTTCGTAAGTGCTGCGGTCGGCAGAGGCTGCCTCTGGGCGTTGCGGCTCAGCGACGAGAGCGGTGCACCTTTGGACCAGCCGCGCACCGACGCAATCGCTGCAACGATTCTCGATGCTGGCGCTTTGATTCACTCGGGACCGAGTTGCCTCCAAGTTTTGCCCGCCCTGACTTATAGCAACGAGGATCTCGACGCGCTGTTAGAGTGCATTGCGACGGGTCTCGCAACATTCGCGCGTTCACCGGGCGCGGTGAGGGCGCAAATCGGGTAATGGCAATGGACCAGACACCCATACCTCCTCTTCCGGGATGGACGCCCACGGTCGGCGCCGAAGACGCCTCGCAATGCCCACGGCGCGCCGACGCTCGAAAGGTGCGGCTCCCAAATGGACAGGAAGTCTGGCTGCTCTCGGGTTACGACATCTGTCGAGAAGCGCTAAGGCATCGCGCTTTGAGTTCCGACCACACCCACCCGAACTACCCGGACGTCTTTCCGATCAAGAAGTCGCGCGGTGCCGAACGTGTGACGTTGGCGACGTATTCTGGCATGGATCCGCCTGAGCACACACTGCATAGGCGGTTGATTGCGGAAGAGTTCTCGATAAAGAGCGTCGGCAAGTGGCGACAGCGCGTATTTGCGATCGCCGAGCGCCAACTGCAAACCATGCTCGCGCCGCAAACGCGAAGCGGCGAAATCGTAGCTCAGTACGCCGAGCCGATCGCTTCGACGACAATTTTCGAGTTCTTGGGCATCCCACCCGAGCAGCGCACCGAAATGGCGCGCCTTGCCCGCGTACTTCTGGGTTCGGGCGCCGACCGCCAGGCAGCAAGCGCGGCGTCGACATCGTTTCGCCAACTTCTCGACGCTCTCGGTGCGGAGAAGGAGACAGACGCCTCCGCAGATGACGTGCTGAGCCGCCTCGTCGTGCGCTATCGGAGGGAGGGATTCTACTCGCGGCTGCAGTTTGTCGAGTTCGCTGGCGCGCTAATTGCCGCCGCGCACCGAACGGCAACGACGATGATTGCGCTCAGCGTTGCGATGCTCATCGAGCGGCCGGATGCGCGCCGCCAGATGTTCGCCGATCGGGCAGCTTTCGAACGAGGCGTTGAGGAATTACTGCGCTACCTTTCGGTTGCGGACCTCGCGACTGCGCGTATCGCCGTAGCGGATGTCGAGCTTGCCGACGTGTCGATCGAGAAAGACGAAGGCACGATCGCTTCGACCGCTCACGCCAACTACGATATGGAACGGTTCCCGGACGCTGGGCGGTTCGACATCCGTCGTCAGGGTCCGGATCATGTGGCGTTTGGGTACGGCGCTCACAAATGCTTGGGCCAGCACCTCGCGCGTCTGGAATTGGAAGCGGCGTTGCGCGTTCTGTTCGGTCGCTTCCCCAATCTACGCCTGGAGAATCTCGGTGCGATGCGCGTTCAACGCGAGGGAGCGATACTTTCGGTCGACGAAGTGCGAGTGCGCTGGTGAGCGGCGTGGCAGACACCGATGAAACGTCCAATGATCGTGCAAACGCGACATCGAACGATCTGCTCCGACCGTGGACCGACGCCTTCGGTGCCCCACCATCGGATCGCATCGGCGCGAGGGATCTAACCGCTGCGGTCGAAGCGGCGCTCGAAGCGCACTTTGCGACCGCTCAGGTCATAACGTCGTCGCCGCTTCCGGCGACCTTCGAGAATACGCTCGTTCCTTTGGAACGAGGCTGGTGGGAGTTATGGCGCATTCTCAACATCTATATTGCACTGACCGCTGCGGCGACCGACGACGAGATCGGCAGGCATCGAAGAAGTCCTCGGCCCTCGCGTGGCGTTGCATTTCAGCGTGTTCCAGGCCGACCGGCCGTTGTTCGCCCGACTGAAGAAGCATCGCCGAGGGTGCGGCGACCCTCGACGGGGAAGCGCTCCGGCTGTTGGAGCGAAATATCGCGACGCCCGAGCGAGTCGGCGCGGATCTTCAAACACTCGTGGACGTGGAAGATCGACTTTCAAGTCTGCTCCTGCGAGCTTCGGGGCACCGGCTCAAGAAACTGCGAACCGGAACAGGGCTATTCACAGGAAGGGTTCGCCGGCAAATGTGGCGTTCATCGGGAACAGCAAAGACTAAGCCAAGAAACGCACCAGCGCACGAAAACACGATCCGTAAGAACGTGAAAACGTTTATGAGTGGCGCACATTGAAACCGGATTGAAGATTCCACACTACCTTCTTGCCGGGCTCGGTTGGGGAGCAGCGGCTGGAGAACGGCGCCGGAACGCCGAAATCCCGGCTTCAATGGCAAACGGGCACCCGTGCGCATCTACACGACGGATGGACCCTGGGAAAGGAGGAGGGCAATCGCTTCGGCCGGTTCCGATGCCGGGGCGGATGCAGTTGGGTTTTGGTTGCCCGAAAAGTTGCCTCGAAAGTTGCCTTGCGCCAAGGACACTCGGTGAAACCCCACGATCCTTGACCACCGCAAATCAACACTTAAATAGCCACGGAT
Source organism: uncultured Chthoniobacterales bacterium (assembly GCA_955652855.1). Next base: position 8,828 of record CATPCN010000113.1, read on the forward strand.
ATTAGACGATACAGGAGGACAGGCTTAACAGAGGCACCTCAAGCTAGTGCGGCTAAGCGCGACGATTTTCTTGAGGCATGGGTTCAATCAAAGGTGTTCGTTCCCCCACCACTTCCCTGAAGCCATCAAGTGGATGTGTTCGAGCAGGTGCGCGCCCATTGGCGCACCTAGCGGGATACGGGCGCATGTCAAGTCGTGAACAGCAATCTGAACAGCATTCGCACTGTTCACGAAAAAGCCATTGAAAACTCAATGAACAGAACCGAAGAACAAAAACGCTATGTACTCGGTTTTCAATCGAATGCTAACTTGGGAAGACGACGGTAAATTGGAAACAATAGACAATGGCGTTTCCTACATCACGTTCTGGCGATAGAGAATAAGCCAGGGTGGGTATTTACTTCACTCAGGTAGCCCCTACAGGTTGTGTTCGCTGTCCGCACCAACAGCGGCACATCTGATCATGGATTTGTATGGGACTGGGTCGACCGCGACCGCCTGCTGCACGAGCCGGTAGAAGAGCTTGC
>CATPCN010000114.1 GCA_955652855.1 uncultured Chthoniobacterales bacterium
AGGTCCCGCTCTTTGATTAGGTGAACCTTGCTGTCGCTCGCCCACTCATCGAGCTTGTGCTTCGAATCGCGCGAGCTCCGGAGCGCCTCTTTGACCTTCAGGTCCGACCGCGCGAAACCGGAGATCATGTTTTCGTTGAGTCGCCCCAGCTCGCCAAGGATTTGCCCCAGCCGGTGGTCCAGGTCGAGGACGTGATTCTCGGCCTTTCGCGCGATGTTTAGCGCGTTCGTTGCAATGAGCTCGACCTGCCCGAGGGATGCGGTCATGAGTGCAGCTCCGAGGCCCCTTGCGTGCCCGAGAATGCGGTTGAGGAAGATGGAAGCTTCTTGATCTTCGCCTTCGTGCCGCCCTCGGGTGGCTTGCCGGGGCCTTGCGGACCGCTCTGCGGTGGCGGCGCATAGTGCGCTTGAATGGCCTTCATCGAGTCGGGTGACTGTGAAACGTCGAGCGGTGCGCCGAGGAACTTCGCGATACTCTGCCGCTCCGCGAGCGGAAGCTTCACGCTCGGATGCGCCGCGCTCCACTTCAGGATTTCCTGCTGCATCTGCGCGTAAATCTCGGGATAGACCGTTTGCAGCGCGTGCAGGTGGTCTGCGCTCAGCGTGCCTTGCTGCACGTGCGCCATCGCGCGCATTGGGTTCGCCACAATTTCCGCGCGATCGTGGAATGCCATCTTTTGCGCCGGGGTTGGCGCGAAGTTGTTTGGCGCGAAGGGCATCGGAGGCGCCATCGGCTTCGGGAGCGAGCCATTGAGATAAGCGAGAGTCGCCATCATCTTGTCCTGGTACGCCTGCGCAACTTCGGGGGCGCTCGTTTGCAGCGGCGCAGTGAGCGCACCAACGGTCTGAGCCATCGCGCCCGGGTTGCCCGCGAGCGTCGTAATCCGGTCGCTCAGCTTGCTGTATTGCTGGTCCGAGCTGAGCCCCGTCGTCGAGCCGAGCAGGCGCCCCATGTGATCGGTGTTGCGCACGGTGGACGTTGTGCCTCGCACCGCGAGCTGTTGGACGGCCTCGCGCACCTGCCCCATGCTCATTTCGAGCTGCTTCGCAGCGGTGCTCGCGAGCACGCCGGCGAAGACGTCTGGGCCCTCCTTGGCCGCGCGCCGTAGATACGTGGCGGCGTAGATCAGGCCCTTATTTTCGAACCACTTTTTCGCGATGAAATCGAGCGCGATACCGGGCACCCGGCCCGCCATGGCGCCCACCATGGCGCCAGGCGCGCCGCCGATGGCGCCGCCGATGCCTGCGCCGACGCTCTGCAAGACACCTGAAGCCATGCCCTGCCCGGCGTGGATCTGGTCGGTGAGCGACACGAACTTGTTGCCCGCGTCCTGTGCGTCGAGGTTGCGCGCGAACTTCTCCAGCTCGCCCGTCTTCGCGTAGCGCTTCTTGGCGATTTGCAAAGCCTTCACCAGATCCGGCTGGTCGCTTGCCGCCGCCACGTTGTCCGCTGCGGTGTGGAGCGCGTTCTTGACGTACTCGAAGGCGTTGTACTTCGCCTGGTCGAGCGGCGTGATGGCCTGAAGGCCCTTCATGCCGCCCTTGTTTTGTACGCGCTCGACGGCCGCCGCCCCCTGCTTTCGGAGGTCTGACACGAACTCCTGCGCGTCCTTGAACGAGATGACCTCGCGGCCATTGACGACAGTCCGGTCAAGCATCTCTGCGCTGTCGATTACCTCCTGATAGGCAGCGGCTTGCGCCCGATTCATTGGCATGCGCATCTTTGCGCTATCGATGTTCGTGCGGATGGCATCGGCCAGCTCGCCGGGCTTCAGGAAGCGGTCGAGCACGTCGCTCACGTGCTCCGAGTTGGCCCCGCGCACGGCCTGGCGGTCACCCATCGGGACGGTGGAGTCGAGGCGGTCGATCGCCTCGCCCATCTGCGCGCCCGCGTCCTTGTGCCCCGCACTGACCGCGTCGCCGATCTCTTGGCGAGTCATACCGGGCTTGATGTAGCCCTCCTCGTACATGGTATTCGCGAGATCCTTCGCGACTCCTGGACCTAGCTTTCGCGCTGCGCCGCTCTGCATGCCGAGCGACTTGAGGCCCTGATTGTCGCTGAAGTCCATCGCGGCCTTGTTCGCGAAACCGCCCTCCTGAATAGCCTTGAGGCTGCCATCAAGCGCGGCGCTTGCCCCCTGCGAAAACAGCTCCGCGCCGACGCCAAGCACCGAGCCCGTTCCGATTCCCCACAAGAGCGTTTCGGCCGCCTTCTTCGGGTCGCCGAAGGCCGCTTGCGTGAGCGCTTGCGGCGAGGAGATGATCGCGCCTTGCGTTGCCGCGTTGAGGGCCTTCCCTGCGAGTTCCTTCGCGAGCCCCGCGTGCGCGAGCTCCGCCACTGGGTTGACCAAGTGCTCTGCGGCCTCGCCCGCGAGCCCGATTCCCTTGAAAAGACCCCCGCCCGCCGCGAGCGACGCGCCGAGCCCCGCGGCGCCACCGAGGAAGCGCGCGGTCTTGTGATACTCCTCTACAGCCTCGCGCTTGGCGCGCGCCTCCGGCGTATCAGTCTCATCGCGAATTGTCTCGGGGACACCGAAGGCCGCCTGATTCAACGCGCTCGAGCCGGCCTCCTCGAGGGAGCCCATCAGGCCCTTGGCGCCCTCCTCTTTTGCAACCTGTGTTTTTAGCGTCTCCTCAGGAGAGAGCAGACGAAAGCCGCCGCCCGCTAGCGCCTTGGCTGCCTTGTCGGCGGGGCCCGTGAATCGGCGCCCATCGTCGCCAACGATCGTGACGGGGCCCTCGTTCGCATCGAGCGCCAGCGCGCCAGAGGCAAAGCCAGCGGCCAGCTCCTCAGGTTTTGCAGGGACTGGCTTGCCGGTCGCGGCGTCGTAAACGGTTGCCATCAGGGCGCCTCACCCACCATGCCGTCGGGGACCTTAGGCACCGCGCCGCCTCGAAGTACCGAGAAGATGCCCCGCTGACGCTCCTTGATCGTGTCCTCGCTATCGCCCGGCTGGACTAGGAATTTCTCCGCCATGTGTTCGACGGCGCGCGCCGAGTAGCCAGCCTTCAGGAGCGCTGCCCGTACGTTGGCGTTCCACGCTTCTTGCTCGGCGACTTTCCCGTGCGCCTCGGTGCCCTGAATGGCGCGCTGAGGCTCCCAGTTGGAGCTCATGCTGGCGGGCGACCCGTCCGGGTTCGTCGCGGCCGCCATGGCCGTAAGCGTGGCCTGTGGCCCTCCGGCGCCACCCTCGCCCTTGATCTTCGCTGTCTCCGCGATCGTCTTCTCAAGACCGGCCTTCTTGACGAGACCTTCGAGCGAGGAATCGGGCAGTATGCCGGCGGCAACGAGCTCCTTCACCTTGTCGAGCGGGACCTTCACGGTTTGCCCGTCCGGCGTCTTGATACTGACCATCAGGCCGCCACCGGCGCCACCAACGAGGCGCTCAGCGTTCTTCGCGAGCGCATAAAGCTCCCGGTTGTACGTGTCGAGCTTCTCAGCGCGCGCCTTCTGAATGCCATCCGTGAGCAACGCGCCCTTTTGCTGCACGTCCGCGTTGCCCTGGAAGCGCGCCACCGTTTGCGCCACCTGTCGCTCAGCGATTGTGTATCCGGTCATCGCGGAATCACGCTCGGCATTGAGCATGGCCTGCTTTTCGTTGAACTCATTCGCGCCCATGTCCATGCGCGTGCGGAGCAGCCCCACGCTCTTTTGCAGATTGGCCTTCTGCGCGTCGATATCTCGTGCGATTGCGCCATCGATGATTTCAAGAGCCGCATTGTGACCGCCCAGGTGCGGATTGAGGCCGGCCGCCGCGGCACCAAGCGCCACGGCGATACCCGCCGCGATCTTGCCGCCCGTGCTCGACTCCTGCCAGTAATGATTCGGGTTGACGCCCTGCGCTTCGAGC
>CATPCN010000115.1 GCA_955652855.1 uncultured Chthoniobacterales bacterium
ATCCCCTTCGCATCGGGGAATCCATTCCAACTCTTCCATTCCTAACCCAAGCACATACAATTGCTTAGAATAGTAACCTGCCGGACCCACCCTGTCAATCCTGCAAAACTCATTTTTTCAGTCCAAAATTTCGGTCCAAAATCGACGTTTACTGACACAAAAAAAAACGGTTATCGCACCAACAACCCGCCAGTTCACACCGGGCCTGACTGTGGTAGCCTGTGTGCCGAGCCATTCCGCGAGCCATTGGGAGAAATCCGAATGGCACGAAAAAGAGGACAGCAGAAGGGTCTACAGCATAATGCGAACTGACACTCTGGGCAGTGTTTGTTTAGTATCGGTGCGGTGGCCCAGAATCAGCGAGCAGGCGGGAGATGTTCTGCAAGGTAGCGCGGACGGGGCCATAGAGCGTCACCAACGGTACCTTCGCTGATGCAAATTCCCGTCCGTGAATGATCTCTCCAGCCGCCCCCACGGCTCCGAAAGCTTCCGAAACAACAACGGCATCGAACGCTAGCGCCATTTTATCCACGGCAAATATTCTCTCGGTTGGCACAAAGCGGATTGGCGTGTACAGGTCTTTACGGACACGCTTGTCGCTGTCCCAAAGGCGCAAGCCGTGCACTTGAGCCGCGAGAGTTGGCGTTTGCACCCCACAGTCAACGATCACTCTGTAGCGCTTCTGTTGGAGAGCAGCCAATGGGGGCAAACCGATGAGTACTTCATCGGCCGGGCGGGCGCGCCCGCGCACAACCGCCGCACGCCTTCACGCCGGTACGCGTCGTTCCGCAGAGTCAGTTGCAGACGGAACGGCAATGGCACGGCTTCAAAACCGGTCGCGACGAGATGGCACTTGGTTGGGCAGTGCAGATACGCTTCGAAGACCTCGTGCGTGATGACCATGTACCAATTCTCTGCCGCTTGGGGCAAGCGGTCTTGGTATCTACGCGAGAGTCTGAGCGGCAATCGTCTGAGTGTGACGCGGGGGCGCGTTGGTCTGTTCCACTCGAGCGGCTCGCTCTCGTCATCTGGGATTCCCGCCGTTAGTAGACAATGGATCGGTGAACGGCGATTCGCAGGTCGAGATCGATATTCGGGCACTTTCAGAAAAATGTGACCGGCTCGAGGACGAGAACCAACGGCTTCGCGCGCTTCTTACTGAAAACGGCATCGATCTTCCTGTTGGGCCAACCGAAGCAAAGCCGCAAACGCCATCGTCGCGATCGCCCCTCAACACTGCACAGAAGATTGCCTTGTTCCGGTCTTTGTTTCGTGGACGCGAGGACGTTTATGCTCAGCGGTGGGAGAGTCCGGATGGCCGGTCAGGCTACTCGCCCAAAACCGAACGCGACTGGAAAGCCTACTACGCGGCCAAACCGGAGGACCGAAAACGAGTTGATAAGGAGACCCGCAAGAACATCCCATTGACTGATGAAGCTATTCACGGTCACCTCTCGGGGCAGCTGACGCTGGGGGTTTATCCGCTCCTTCTCGACGAAACCTGTTGGTTTCTCGCCGTGGACTTCGACAAGAAGACCTGGAAGGACGATGCCGCTGCGTTCCGTGCAACCTGTCACGAACTCAAGGTGCCTGCCGCAGTCGAGCGCTCGCGTTCTGGCAATGGGGCTCACATCTGGATCTTCTTTGAGCAACCAGTCGCTGCAGGCACTGCCCGGCGCTTGGGCTCACTGCTCTTGACGCGAACGATGGAGCGCCGTCACCAGCTCGGATTGGATTCCTATGACCGTTTCTTCCCGAACCAGGACACGATGCCCAAGGGCGGCTTTGGCAACCTGATCGCACTCCCGCTTCAAAAACATCCACGAGAATCCGGCTTTACTGAGTTTCTCGAAGACGAAATGTGTCCTTGCTCCGACCAGTGGGCGTTCCTCAATTCAGTCCCGCGAATAACGCAAGCCGCTGCGGAACGGTTGATCAGCGAGGCCCTTCAACAGAGCGGCGATCTCATCGGTGTGCGCTTTGCCAGCGTTGAGGATGACGGCGAACCTGATCCTTGGACGTTGCCGCCTTCCCGCAGGCGGCCGGACAAACCAATCAAAGGTCCTTTGCCGCGGTCGGTTGAGATTGTCCGTTCTAATCTCTTGTTCATCGAGAAGAAGGGCATTCCACCTGAGATGATAAACCGGCTGCTTCGAATCTCAGCCTTTCAGAATCCCGAGTTCTATAAGGCTCAGGCCATGCGGTTATCGATATTCAACAAGCCTCGCGTCATCGCCTGCGGTGAGGACCTTCCACGTCACCTAGGTCTACCGCGAGGATGTCTTTCCGAGGTCGTCACTTTTCTTGAAGGGCACAAGGTCAAGGTGGTCGTTCGCGACGAGCGCTTTGCGGGTAACGCCATTGACGTCCACTTTCACGGCGCCCTGCGCCCTGGCCAAGTCGAAGCAGTCGCCAAGATCATGAATCATGACGACGGGCTGGTCTGCGCTCCGACGGCCTTCGGCAAGACGGCAGTCGCGGCATGGCTGATCGCGAAACGCGCGGTTAGCACGCTTGTGCTGGTGCACCGCCAGCAACTCCTGGACCAATGGCGGGAGCGGCTGGCCATGTTCCTCGATACGCCTATCGATCAGATTGGGCAAGTTGGCGGCGGAAAGACCAAGAGGACTGGAGTAATCGACGTGGCAGTGATTCAAAGTCTACACCGCGAAAAGGAGGTGAAGGATTTCGTCGCCGAGTATGGTCACGTGATTGTTGACGAATGCCACCACCTCTCTGCATTCACGTTCGAGCAGGTGATGCGGGCAGTGAAGGCGAAGTTTGTCGTTGGGCTCACAGCGACGCCCACGCGCAAAGATGGCCACCACCCGATCATCTACATGCAGTGTGGACCGACGCGGTACTCGATGGCCGTGCGCGCGATGACGGACTTAACGCCCTTCGAGCATGTAGTCATTCCGAGGCCTACGGATTTTCGAATGTCGAGCGTAGGCGAGCCAACCATCCAGGATATCTATGGCGCGCTGACTACAGACGAAGGGCGCAACAACCTCATCGTCAATGACGTTGTTCACGCAATGGAACAAGGCCGTTCGCCACTCCTCTTAACGGGGCGGACGGAACACCTCAGCCAGCTCAAAACGGCACTAGCCGGCCGGGTTCGGAACATCATTGTACTCAAAGGCGGTATGGGGCGAAAACAGCGCCGCGAAGTGAATGAGAGCCTCGCGGCGATTCCCGAAACTGAGCAGAGGCTGATCCTAGCAACCGGAAGTTACATCGGCGAAGGATTCGATGACGCGCGCCTTGACACGCTCTTCCTCGCGATGCCGATTTCGTGGAAGGGAACGCTTCAGCAGTACGTCGGGCGACTTCATCGGCTTCACGACGCCAAGCGAGTCGTTGAGGTCTACGACTACATCGATGGCAACATCCTGATGCTGGCGCGAATGTATGGGCGCCGACTGAAAGGGTACGGCGATATGGGCTACAAAATCATTGCTAATGCACAGCAGCAACTGAACATCTAGCAACACCGCGGCGTGTTTGAGCCAGAAGGCTTCGAGTCGCCCTGGTGGGCCATAACGCGGCGCGACTCGCGAACGTGTCGTCTTGGCGTCCTTGCCAAGCGTCGATAAATCGTATCCGTTAGAACTAAACCACGCTGGCCCTATCCCAAGATCTGACAATCGTCCGGCCCGCGAGGCTCTCCGTTGCGAGAGGTGGCCGATTACGATACAAGTTCAGGTGCATAGCGCCAGGGTTCGAACTTCGTATTGTCGCGAAGAGCTGCGCACAGTTTCTCGACGTCGTTGCGGATACACTCGCGGAAGCCGGTTCGCCCTTCCGCCTTCGCCAGCATCCAACTTTCGTATTCCGCGAAGAAGCGCTTCATGGCCGCTGGTTTCAGAAACGCGCCGTGGCCCGGACCGCCCGATTCAAAGTCAGAGGCGTCTAGCACGCGTTTGTTGACTAGCGTCAAGACAAGCCGGTCGGCCACCGGATGGCGGAATGGCTCGACAATGTCGAGAGCCAGGGAAGGGCGGCCATAATCCACTTGGTGCAGGAAGCCGAGGTATGGATCGAGTCCTGCGCCTTCCAGCAGGGCCGAAGTTTCGTTCATGAGCAACGTGTAGGAGAAGGACAGCAGCGCGTTGAGTGGATCGGTAGCCGGGTGCTTGATGCGGCCCAGCCAGGCCATTTCGGATTTGTTGAACTGCATCACCAGGCCGAAGTACTCGCGGGCTGCGGCGCCTTCAATGCCGTCCAGGGTTGCGATGTCGGGGGCAGAGGCAGGGTCCGCCGCGAATAGGGTTGCTAGATGGACCGGCCGCGGCAATTGCGGTGGACCCGGCCGGAAATACGTATACCACCGGCGCCGCGGGAAAAAACCATCCGGTGACGCCAAGCGCGTATCAAACGATCTTCGGGGGTGGTAACTACGACATCTTCGTTACTGTTCTGAATGCCGCCGGCAGCGCACTGGTCTACTCCACATTTCTGGGCGGTCCGGGCGATGATACCGGCGCCGGCATCGCTGTGGACCACTCTGGATTCGCTGTTGTCACCGGGCATCTGACCACCTGCCCCCCCCACAGAACTTTTGCAGAGATGATGCGTTTTTGGCCAAACTCGATACCATTGGCAGTCACCTGGTTTATTCGGGATTGATCAATCACGGCGGGGCCGGAATTGCAGTTACGTTGGATTCCTTCGGCAACGCTTACGTTGCCGGCAGGCCGGGCACCGACCTGCCAACCACTCCGGATGCTTTGCAACCCCAGGGCGGAGACGCCTATTTCGGAGTGATCGATCCATCGGGCAACATTTTGTACCTGAGTTACTTTACAGGCGCATATATTCAGGCTATCGCAGTGGATCCAAGTGGAAACGTACTGTTAGCTGGAAGCGCCTATAGCACCATTTCTTTAAAGGATCCGATTCAGCCCCTAAGGACATCGACAGGCGACGGTTTTGTGGCCAAGATTTCGCTGCCTCAAGGTCCGCAGGGGCTTCTTTTCAGTTCCTATTTGGGAGGCGGAACGCTTGTTACTGGAATCGCCTCAACTTCCACTGGCATCGTCATAGCCGGCGAAACTGGCGATACAAGTTTTCCCATTACTTCCGATGCAGCACAGAGTCAAGGCGCCCGCGGTTTTGTTGCCAAAATATCGGACTCCGGTTCGTGCGCCTTTGGAGCAGCGCTCGCCAACAGTCAGCCGGTTTCCGGCAGCGGCGGAACGGCAACCATCAACGTGACCGCGGCAACGGGTTGCCACTGGACAGCTAATAGCGATAATCCCTCCATCCTGACGATTGCGTCCGGGAGCTCTGGCACAAGTAACGGCACGGTCACTGTTTCGGTAGCGCCGAGTTCGCTAGTCGCTTCGCGTACCAGTAATGTGACAGTTGCAGGACAGGTGGTCTGTGACCTCAAGCGGCGGCGCCGTCTGACTAGGGACGCCAAGCCACTCACATCGGGCGTTTGGGTGAGCGGCAAGGTCGGTAGCGTACGATATCATGACTCCGATGCTGCGCCGTTCGTTCCGTATACGAATTGTCCGGAATGCGGGGCCGACGCGTACGTTATGGAGGAGGAGTGCTGCGCGCTATGTGGCGAATCGGCTGAACACACCTGCGCGCGCTGCGGCTCGTCGATTCCCGCTGAGGAGATGGCCTCGTCGCCGTACTGCGGGTACTGCGAACATATGATGAACAAGGACGACTGAGAATCCCACCCTACGTACCCGGTGAGTGTTTTTTTAGTCGGGGATGTTGGATTCGTCGCCCCAAATGCCTGAACGTGCTGTGAAGCTCAATGCACTTGCTCTTTGCCAAGGGACGTCTCCTCAAAGGATGCGAACTAAAACAGCGCCGTACGGCCATCTGTATCAAATCGCAGGTATCCTAAACATTGGTGTGGAGCACGTTGGTGATGGCAATCGCACCGCGGCCACGCAGGTCTAGGTTCCAGCATGCGCCTTAAGACGATTCAGATCGAGAATTTTCGCGGCCTTCGAAAGGTGCGTGTGGACCTGGCGTCCACGACACTACTCATTGGTGAGAACAACTCCGGAAAAACAAGCGCCCTGGAAGCGCTACGCCTGGCCCTTTCCCGCGCCGCAGGCAGGAGAACAGGCACTTTTGAGGCCTACGACTATCACCTTGGCGCGCCCGATGCGGAACCACAAGCCGCAAACCCAATCAGCATCACCCTGACTTTTGCTACAGAGGACGGCGAGATCCTTCCCGATGAGTTCACCCAGACGTTGGGAGACGCCATCGTCACGGATGCGGCAGGGAAATCCTTCTTGATATTTCGCGTGACAAGCGCGTTCGATACGGCGCTCAACGATTTCGTTTCTGATTGGCATTTCTTGGACGTGACGGGGAATCCGTTAGGCTCAAAGTCAAAAAAGCCATCGATCCTGCAAGATTTCCAGCGGCTCTTTCCGGTTTTCTACCTATCCGCGCTTCGTGACGCAGTGCGCGAGTTTAAAACGGGCAGCTATTGGACACCATTTATCAAGAATCCATCGATGCCCGCCGCATTGAAAGTACAGCTGCAGCAACAAATAGACGAACTAAACAAAGCAGTGCTCGATGCCCACGGCTCACTCCAGACTGTAAAAGATCATCTCGTCAAGGTGCGTGAACTCGTGCCTTTGGGCGGCGCCAATACAGTGGATATCGATGCTCTACCAGGGCGCATCTCTGATTTGCTATCAAGCACTCAAGTGAACGTTTGTGGCGTTACTGGTGCTTCAATACCCCTGCCCCGCCACGGCGCCGGAACCCAAAGTCTTTCCGTGCTCTTTCTGTTTCAGGCCTATTTGACCGCAATGCTTCAACAGCAGTACAGCGCCTTAAGCATCCCCCTTCTCGCGCTTGAAGAACCCGAAGCTCATCTGCACCCTTTCGCTACGAGATCATTGTGGTCCACGCTGGACGCGATACCGGGTCAGAAGATCGTAGCGAGTCACTCCGGAGATCTTGTCGCGAATGCTCCACTGACCTGCATTCGCCGACTATACACAGCGAACGGCGATGTTAAAGTCGGCTCCATTCCTGAAGGGCTGCTTGATGGTGCTGAACAGAGGAAAATCGAGTTTCATGTCACATCGAGCCGTGGAGAGCTTCTTTTTGCGCGATCTTGGCTGCTCTATGAAGGAGAGTCGGAGCACTGGATACTGGAAGGAGTGGCGCGGGCTAGACAGCGCGAAATCGACAGATGGGGTGTGCGCGTGGTCCCGTATAGGCATTCGGGGCACGAGTGTCTGTTGAAAGTGGCTAACGCATTAGGAATACCGTGGTTCCTCCTCGCCGACGGAGATGCACAAGGCAATGCGACAGTCGCTGGAGCCAAGCGATACCTAAACGGCGCTAACGAAGCTGAGCACATACTTCAAATATCCGAAAACAACATCGAGTTGCATCTGTGTGCCAACGGCTTCGGGTCAGTCTTCGAATCCCATATCTCGCCTCAGAAGAAAAACAATATCACGGTCAAAAAGGGTGACCCACAGTACTGGGACCAGGTCATCAAGGCTTGTGATGCCACTCCAAAGCCAGACATCATACAGGAGGTTGTTCAAGTGATCGTGCAAGGCGCAGTAGCACCTCCGCAAATGCTGGCCGTGCTTGACCATGCACTCAAGCTGGCAGGAGCATAGTGGACAATGACTGATGACATCAGTTCGCTAAATGACAGCCAAAGTGCAGCGGTGGTGTGGGACGAAGGGCCCCTGCTTGTTCTTGCTGGTCCCGGATCGGGCAAGACGCGAGTCCTTACGCTGCGGATTACACGCATCCTTGGCGAGTCATCAGGAAAACGTTTCCGTGTTCTGGGCCTCACGTTCACAAATAAGGCAGCCGCTGAGATGCGCGCGCGTGTTGAGAATCTCATAGGCGAACAAACCGATCGCGCTCTGTTGACTACGTTCCACTCGTTCAGCGCCGATATCCTTCGTCAGCATGGCAATCACGTCGGATTGAAGCCCGATTTCAACATTCTCACGCAAGACTCCGATCGCGAAGGCGTACTGTCCGATGCGATTGCGAAGCTAGCTGAAGATGACGAGGACTACTCTCAGGAGGACGTAAAGTTCTTGCCTGCCATTGACCGTCTCCTGGCCGAATGCATACCCGCTGAGAAAGCAACTGATTACTTCAGGGATAAGGAGGTTGGCCAACGGGTGCAGAAACTGTATCAGGCATACCGTGAAATGTTGATTGCCGGTAACCGGCTCGACTTTTCTTCGCTCCTTCTGGTCGCTCACGAACTCTTGGTCAGTCGGCCTGCGGTAGCCAAGCAGATACGTACAATTTACCCACATATCTGCGTAGACGAGTTTCAGGACACCAACCTCGCGCAATATCGTATCCTTCGCGCATTGGTCGGCGACAATCCGCAGAATCTCTTTGTTGTCGCTGACGATGACCAGATCATCTACCAGTGGAACGGCGCCAGCCCGGAACGCCTGAAGGCGCTTCAAAGTGACTTCCGAATGAAAGTGCTTCAGCTGCCTGCCAACTACAGATGTCCGCCAGAAGTTATCGAATGCGCTAACAGGCTTATCCGCCATAACCTGGACCGTTCCCCAGGAAAGCAGGCTATCGTAGCTGTCCGTTCTTCCTCGGGCAAAAAGGATATCGTTCGCCTGTTCGATTTCGACGACGCGGAGAGTGAAGCGAACTGGATCGCCGCTGACATATTGGATCGGCACGCCAAAGAACCTCAAAAATGCGTGATACTCGCGAGGACCAAACGCCTACTCGAAATTATCGCCCGATCTCTCAACTATC
>CATPCN010000116.1 GCA_955652855.1 uncultured Chthoniobacterales bacterium
CGCTTCCGTCGACGTCGCGCCGAATTCACGCGAGTACGAAAGCGTCACTTCGAGCCTTCCGGCTTCGCTGGTTTTGGCGTCTGTTTCCGTGGCGTCCTCGAACCCCTCCGATAGCAACCGAGACGCCGACTGCCCTGAGCTTCGATGCCGTGGTTCTATGAATGTTCGTGACATCGCGCGTGCGGAAATTTATTATTAACGCCGACGCGAACGAACGCGGAGCAGCGCAACCATGATTCACAAGGCCAAAGACCTTTCACCCGAGCAGCGGCTCGCCGTCGAGGGTTTGCTCGGACGTGCCATCGCCGAGCAGGAGGACGTCAGCGTCCGTGCATTGCCGGAGGCTCCTCAGCTATCGCCTGAACGCCGCCGCGAGATCATCGCCGGGCTGGAGGCGCACTTCGCCCAAGTGGACGCGCAACGCCAAACGGTTTCGCCGCAAGAGGCAGACGAAATCATCAATGAGGCGCTCCGCTCCGCAAGACCGAACTACCGGCCTGTGCGTTAAGAATGTCTAACCTGGTGAATGGCCTCGTCGATTGCCGCATCGATCTCTTCTTCCGGGACGTCCTTGACCCGCTCGGCCAGAAGGTCGAGATGATTTTGGTACCTCAGGAACGACCGCGTACGTTCCTCGCCAACTGGGGCGTCCTGAAGAATCCGCGCCGGCCGGATCGTCAGACTCTCCTCATCACGCAGAGCCCTGCCCAGGATGCTCTCGATAGCCAAGCGCTGCTGAGCGGACAGATCTTTGACGTGGTGCACCATGGTGAAACTCCGATATTGTTGCTCTCTGATATTAGAATATCGAAGTGGCGTTGTCACGTTCTTTTGAGTAGTGTTGCCACGCGCAGCCGCCCGCAACGCGGCTCAGGCCGCATCAACCGGCACCTCAGCTGGGCGCTTGCCCTCCGCTTCCAGTTCCCTGACCCAATTCGGTTTCTGGCCCTTTGCCGTCCAGACCAGTTCTTTTTTTGCCGGGTGCTGATAGTGATGGCCGCTGCGATAGGCCGTCGCCTTGCCGCGATTTGCGCCTGTGGCCTTGGATGCCACGTCGCGTAAGGTAAGACCCGCCAACGCCAGAATCGCGCGGGCGTCTTCGAGCGCTTTTCCCTTGCGCTCACGGTCATGCTGCTTGAGCAGTTCTTCGGCGCGGCCAATGACAGCGCGCAGTTCGTCATCTTTCAAGGCTTCCAGCGTTTCGAGTTTCATTATTCTCCTTCCTTGATTGCCTTTGCGAACTCTTCAAACGGGGGTTCTATCGCAATGCGCACAATCGCCGCCTTCACTTCCTGAGGGTCGCTGGGCTTTTCATTGCGCAGCAGCGCCACTTCCTTGCTGTCGTGTTCGCGAATGGATTTGAGATGTCCTTCGTCGATTTGCTCGACGAGACGTTTGAGGTTGTACCCCTCCACTAGCACCACGCGCGTGCCGAAGGTCAGCGTGAGGCGCTCGGGCTTGTCGGCGGCGGCGCCGTGCCAGTCGTCGCCGGAATAGAGCGTCCAGGGCAGGCCCTCGCAGTGATGTCCGTCCTTGAACCATAGGCGAAGACTGAATGCCTGGGTGCCCGGCTGCCATTCTTTCGTGTAGCCTTTTTTCGGGTCGTCATCGCCGCCGTCCGTGCCTTCCGTCCCTTTCTTAAGGAGCGTCTCGGCAAACGATTTCTTTCCCTCGGATGGTTTCTTAGGATCTGCCATAGCTCATGTCGCCTTTCTGCGGAGCGTTGCGCCGGCTCCGGTTGCGTAAGGACTCCGCAACAGCGGCAGCCCGGTCTTTCACGAAACGCCAGAGCCGGTTACGCTCCATCAGCGTCGCGTAAATGCTCTTGCGTTCCCGACGGCTGTGACTCATGAGCTCAACCGCCGATAAGCGCTCGCCTTTGCGGGCGATGGCGTCGCGCACCTCTTCCTTGCTATCGACGTAGACCTTGCACGCTTCACGCCCCCGCGAGACCGAGACGTACCATTGCTGCTTGCCCGAAGCCGCCAGCGATTCATTGCCGGTGGCGATGAACACGCGGTCCACCGTTTTGCCCTGGCTCGCGTAGCTCGTATCCACATACCCGAACCCGAAATGCCCGTATCCTTTGGGCAGCACTTTGCCGTTTGACAAACGGATGTCGCCGCCCTGAGTGAAGCCTTCTACGGCGAAGATGTCGCCGTTACTCAGGCGCGCCGGCTTCGCGGGGCCCTCCGCTTTCGCGTGGCCGTTCTTGGTGATGCTGATGCTGTCACCTTCGGCGATGCCGAGCTTGCTGGTGACATACACCTGAAACCGCGCCGCATGCCCGGCGGGCAGCACCGTTCGCGTGCCGTCTTCGCGTTGCAGCCATACCGTTTCGCCGCCCTGAATAACGACCGCACGTTCACCGCGCTCAAAGCCGCCGGTCGTTTCTCGCCTGCCGCCCACGCGGTGTCGCACTCCCGAAGTCGCCTGATGGAACTCCACCACCATTCCGGGTTCGTAATTGCGGGCGTCGCGCTTTTGCGCATCCGTCCAGTGAGTGGGCCGCCGCACGATAAACTCGCGTTCCTGCCCGAGTCCGCCGCGTTCCTTAAGTGCCTCGCGCAGCTCTTGCGTCAAACGATCTCCTTCCGCGTGGGTCGGCGCGATAATAAGCGCGGATTTGCCGTCGCCAACGGCTTCGAGGTAATCGGCGACGAGCATCTTGTGCCGGTCATCGCCGGTGGCTTCGACAATCGCGTCCATGCCGTCGAGCCGGTCGAAACCCTTCTGTGCGCCCTTTGCCGTGCCACGGCTGATTTCCTCGACGGCTTTGCGGTAGAGCGGGTTCGTCTGGCGGCGAATCTTCCGCAGTTCTGCAAGCCTGACTCCCGCTTCCGATTCGAGGAGGCGAAAGCTGTCACCCGCCTCGACGGAGGCGTGCTGACGGTAATCGCCGGAAAGAATAATCCTGCATTCCTGCTTTCTGGCTACGTCAAAAAGCCGCTGCATCGAACGGCTGGAAATCATGCCCGCTTCGTCCAGCCACAGCACTTGGCCGCGTGTTTCGCTCTGGAGTTTTTCATCGACGAGCAAACGTTCCAGCGTTTCGGCAGTTTCTAACCC
>CATPCN010000117.1 GCA_955652855.1 uncultured Chthoniobacterales bacterium
ATCTTGAACTGGGACATTCCAACTTCGCCGAAGTTGGAACCCGTGCCCGTAACCTGATCCGGGATCGCAGCTAAACCAGCTTTCCAAATTCTCAATAAGGAGGTGGATCAACGCTCAACTTCGGAATTCAGGCTCAGGAGAAGAGCACGATGAACAGCTCAGATAAGCCAAGTACCGGGCGACACGCCCAGTCCGTGAGTGGCAGCAGTACAGCCGCCCAGCGTCACCATACCGCTCCCCCGTCGTTCTCTTTGCGCACGAGGAAGCCATGAGTATGGAGTTCGCAGACATCCCGATTGTTCCTCATGAATTGGCCGGCGTTGATTGCTGCGGCTGCATCATAGCAGTCGTGGAGGAAAAGAATGTTGAGCTGCGCTGTAATGAGTGTGGCGCGGTAATGGGTGTGATTCAGGTCGATATCTTGCGGGGATTGGTCGGACTCGATCAGGCGAAGGCTGCATGCCCGCATTGCAGAATGCTCAACACATTCCCTGGATTTTCTGAAATGTTCGCCTATACCTGCCACGGCTGTGGAAAGCCGGTACAGATCCAGAGTGGCGAATCGCAACCGAAGCGCATCGAAATCCATGACGATACCTGCAAGTGGTATGAATTCGCGGATGCGGAACCGATCGCGGTCCTACGCTGCAATCGATGTGGCAGCCATCCGGACGTTTACGAGGGTGGGGTAGTTTGTCCGCTCTGTAGAAACTGTTCGCCGGTTCGATCGGAAGATATGGTCCAGGTTATTGAATCGTGGAATGAGCTGGTGGACCCAGGCGATTAAGCATCTCCACTCTAAATCGAAGGACGACGGAGGGTTATCACCGACGCCCGGCCTCCTCTGCTCGTACTGAAAACAATCAACTTGCCGATTCATAGTTAACCAGTGGGTCGTAGGTTCGAGTCCTGCTTGCGGAGCCAGACACCTTCCGCTGATTTTTCTCCCTGGTACGCTACCGCTCAGAAAGTCATGAGAGTTTCATGACAGATAAGCGTGTCATGTATGAGGGCAATCGTTGTGTCAATTGCAAGCATTGCGTTTGGGTGGAGCCCTTTCGGGGGGGCCGACCACCGTTCCGCTACCGGGTTCAATTACCGATCGCCTTCCGGGCGGAACTACGGGTCGGCTTCGTCCCCGGAATCGTGATCGGCTTTCCAACGAAACTCCTGGTTGGAATCGCGACGGTATCACGTTCTCCTTCGACCGGATTCCTCAACAAAGGGGGCGAGTCCGAGAAATGGATGTCAGTTACGTCGAGGAGAAGATCGACAGGGCCCGTCGAAGAAAACTCGGTCCGGCTCTTTGACCTGTGGGCCATCGATCCGAACGGAGCGCGCGGGAGCAACCTCGTAAAGTTCTAGATGATCACTAATTCAAAAGCGTGAGACTCCAAGGGGAGCCAGCGCTCGCGAACTTGGGGCTCTACAGTCTCACCGCAATTACCAAGTGATCTGTGCCGGGAAGAACTTCGACGGGGCAGGGAGAGCTGCTGAGGTCAATTGCAGTTCCGATACGTCGGAACATAGGGCCAGCAGCTACGAGCTTGGCCGTGCACTTGCTCTTAGTCGAAGATTCCTTCAAGCGAAAGGCAACTTTCACGCTGTTTCTGCCGATCAGCCGTACGGCATAGTAGCGTATTCCGGTTTCTTGTACCGCTCCAGAAATAATGGTTTCAGGGGCACCCAACCCTATGACCACGCTCTTCGTTAACGCTCTCGATAAATAACGTTTGGCGGCAACCTTGGCGTAGCAGTCGCTCGAAGGATCGGGAAAGAAGTAGGCATGTAGCGCGTAGTCGGCCATTAGGCTCGCTTCTTGAGTGAGTATACGAAGGATCTGAAAAGGGTCTCCATTTGAGCACCTACCCTTATCGTCAACTACTGCCTCTTTCCACACACCTGCTATGACCGCTTCGCCCCACCTCTTCTCTATGTAGTGCAAGAACGGTCCAGACTGATACATGCC
The DNA here is from genome assembly GCA_955652855.1 of uncultured Chthoniobacterales bacterium. The sequence goes on from CATPCN010000117.1 coordinate 1,970, forward strand.
CTGATCTATCAAGGGCCGTTCCAGATAGTCACACCAATCTCGCCAGTATTCCAGCGCTTGCTTGGAGCGAAAGCCTGGGTTCTGCTGCACAAGGCGGAACTCCATCCATATGGAGGTTCCTTCTGATATCCAAAACCATGGCTTCGGCAACGACCCAGGTGGCCTAAATCCTTTTTGATTCCAACAGTAACAGTGTATTCCCTCGTGAATGGCTGTGGATCTATAGTATTGACGTTCGGCCTGAATACTCAGCTTGGCCGTCCGACTCGGCAGAATACATCGCCAGCCTGAACGCCATACGACTGCAGGCGCTACAAAACCGCTCGGCCATTCAGACAGGTAGACAGGAAACTGAATATTTGGCGGTGAAAATCCCAGACGCTTCCACTCCCTGCCCAGCCACTCTAGGAGCCTGTCCGAGAAAAAAAGCAGGCAGGCACGTGAGATTGGTGGAACGTCATAAACAAAAGCGGGCCATAATGTTTCATGGCGAAAGGCTACCGCTCCTACCAGCCCGATCAAGATTTACTGCTCCCGCCGAGC
>CATPCN010000118.1 GCA_955652855.1 uncultured Chthoniobacterales bacterium
CCACAACGTAGAGCCCGCACGGCGTGACCAAATAGTAGCCAATTGTCATGAGACCTACGGGCCAGGACACGCCCGCGATGCCGATGAGAATGAAAAAGACACCAACCAACGATGCGAGCAATTTCATGTGTGGCCTAACGAAAACAAGATCAGCTACAGGCGGAGTGCGGCGCGGCCTGTGCGGGCAGGTCTGCGGGTCTGTAGCACAGGCCGTGACGCACGGAGCCTGTTAGCTGCATCGCATGGTTAGGCGTTGCCCATTCTCGCTGAGGACGTTGCGAAAGAGGCTGAATGACCGCCGTCCACTCTGACGCTCAATAAATATTCGACTTCGAACTATTGAGATTAATACTCTCACACGGTTCTGATCCGCTGAGAGTGCCAGTGTAAGTCACGTTAACAACCGCGCCGACTTTGGGCTGCATTCCAGCCTTCGGGAAGGCGAACTTATACTCCTTACCTTTTGCCTGAAGAGTATAGGTCCTTGTCTTCGGATCGACCTGCGAGACCTTCCCGGTAATCAATTTGAGGGAAGCCGCCACGCGGTTATCTGCATTGCTCTTTGACCCCTTGACGGTGGTGGGCTCCGCGGTGGCGAGGCCGCCGAGCGTTGCCAGCACTGCGATACCAAGAATCAGAGTGAGTGATGTTTTCATGGTTAAACTCCTACTCCTTCCAGAATCATTTGCAACTCCCCAAACGCTCGTGACCGATGCCGTCCGCTGCATCGCCTGGTTAGGCATTGCGGTCATTTGCGTAAATGCTCCCAAAGCTCAATTAATGGGGAAGCGATAAAGAAGTCGCCCAGAATGAGAATGAGTGAAAGGATAATGGCTTTCCATCCGCCAAGAATCTCATCATGTGTGCGGGCAATAATCTGGAAAACAACAGATTGCAGGAAGCATCCCACAGCTAAAGCGATGATAAACGCAATCCCACTGATGTCGGTCAGTGAACCTTCTGCCGCCTGACGAGAAAAAAAGAGTCCAACAATCAAACCGAGGATGCCTACAATCACGTGGCCGATAGCCGAACCCCAAAAAGCATCGCTGAAAGTGAATCGTACGCGGCCAATCGGTCGATTCAAGAAAAACAGCAGGAGCGTGCCTAGAGCGATCCACACGACAGAATCGCGAATAAGCACTGAGAGCTGCGCGTGTAGGAGCGAAACCGCATCATCTGATGAATTCGACTGAGTCATAGAAAACGCGAGCCACGCCTAACGAGACCCAAGATCAGCGACCGCTGGCGAGAGCGCGTGTCGCCGCAGGTTAGATGTTATAGTTATTTGAAAGCTACGCATCGGAGCGGCCAGCGGTTCGCTGCATCGCCTGGTTAGACCTTTGTTCAAAGGTGGTAGTACCAAACAGGCGCGGCTGCTGCCAGCCCAGCTAGGAACTGCAACGCCAGTACAGCTGCAGTTGAGCGTGCAGACTGAGGAAACCACCTGATCGCGAAGAACCCGATAATCGGAATCTGCAAACCCATGAGTAGCTGCCAGAGATGGGCGACCGTACCCTCGTCTGGCTCGCGTGCTGTGCCGTACATGCTGATGTGGAATAGCACGAGTGAGAGCGCGATAAGTGACATCGCGATCGGGAGAAATGCGCTCGGATGTCGGAGTGCGGTCGGAAGGCTAGTCGGATTGTTAATTGTCGTTGTGGTGTTCATGTGGTGCTTTGAGGTCTAACGAGAACAAGATGAGCTACCGCTGGCGAGAGCGCGCTTTGCGGCAGGTGCAAATGTGGAAGTCATCTAAAAGTGGATATCACAACGGCCAGCGGTTAGCTCCATCGCCTGGTTAGACGGTTGGTGTGCCACTCTCAGGACGTTCACGGGCAAAGGAAATAAGGGCGGCAATCATGAAAGCGGCGAACAATATCTGGAATGTCTGATCTGAGTAATAGCGGCAGTCGGCGACGGTATGCCGCGCTTCTGCAGTATGTGCGGCCGACTTCAGAATGAAGCCTGCCACGAAATTGAATGTGTACCAACTGCTCGCTGCAACGACGTAACAGATAGCCGCCCACATGATGAATCGGCTCGTGGCTGTACGTCTGAGGCGATGGGTTCGAACCGCGAACACTACCAGCGCTGCTTGGAAAACCAGCCCAACGATAGCGCTATACCATCCCATACGTGAATCCGTCTAACGAGACGGAGCTGAGCCACCGCTGGCGGGCGAGCGCCGTAAACTTCGGGAACTGTTTCATAAAATTAAGCGTGGACTTTACAGCGGCCAGCGGTTGGCTCCAGCGATTGGTTAGGTGGTTGGCTCATCGCGCTCGTGTGTGAAGCGCTCAATCTCTTCCGTCGCAGCCCGCGTGACTGCGTGAACTTCCTGAAGCTTTTGGCGAACGACGTCCGGCGTGAGATGGGGCGTCTCCAAAACCTCAACCAGCTTCAACATGCGAAAGATATATGAATCGATTGGGTGTCGCTCGGCCCCGAGCTTCTCGAGAGCGGCCGAGGTATACTTCCAGTCCTCGACCGCGGTGCGAATCACGATCTCGCGCAGATGGCGACGTTCTTCGCTGCGTCGAGTGAGCCACTGGGCAAGCAGCGTAACCAGACCTCCAGTACCAGCGCCAACAATGGCTCCGATGACGGTGGCTGTCGGTGCGTCAATGGGCATATCAGTTTACCATCTAACGAGAATTGTGCCGAATTATCCGGCATTTAGGAAGCGCAATAATCCGATGCAGCCAGCGACTTCCCGGCGTTGAGCGCGTTCACAGTTTTCGATCTGTTTCGTTGAACAGCATGGTGCGTTCAAGGTCGCCGCTTGAATCCAAAATACGAATCTCACCTGAGCGAATCATGGGATTGACAGAATGAGTTTGCATTTGTCAATCTGATCGCGATGGGAATTCGAGTGCAGTCTATGGATGGCCGCACGATCGACGAGCGTCAGCCGCTTCCCAAATCTAAATTGGAGGACATCACCCGAGGATCAATGGTGCAAGTCGTGGATCCAGGGGGCGGCTGGTTGGACCCAGGCGGTGTCTGGTACTGGGTAATTGTTGAGCGTCGTTTGGAAGATGGCTTATTCGAGGGCCGGGTGGACGCTCACTGCTTGTTAGCGCCGACTCTACGCCACGGAGGAACTGTGATCTTCCACGAAGACAACATCGTATTTCTATGGCCTGTAAAAGTACGGCAAAGATTCGATTCCCTGTGGTTCCGATTTCTTTCGGCGTGGATTTCGGGTGTCGCTGGAGGCCGAACCAAGCTGCTCAAGCGTCTCAGCGATCTAAACCCACCCACGCTTTATCAGTTCAGCGCTTCAACCGTTTAACACTTCAACGATTTAGCGAGAATCGTGCTCTTTAGAGCGCCAGGTCCCGCATGAATTTTGCGCCGTACGACCGCAGACCAATTCCAGCCGAAGATGAAAAACCAAAACAATTGAGTGCGGCCTTTGTCGTCAAAAGCGAGAAGCCACTAGACGAATTGCTGAACTTCCCGACGAAAGGAGACCTGCCACCGCCATAGCGCGCGATGCGAGCGGCGAGGTGGACACGGCGCATTGCTAAGAACGCCTAACGAGAAGTAGACGCCTCCAAGGCGCAAATAAAGACGCCTTTTTGCGGCCTAATCCGGTTGCTATTATTGGAGCGATTTTTCAGAATAGGGAACATGGCTGAAACGCTAGCGCCCTCGCATGTCAGCAACAAGCCGAAACTCCTCGACCAGGTCCGTGGCGTTATTCGGCGGAAACATTACAGTCTGCGCACCGAACAGGCCTACTGCGATTGGATCCGCAGATTTATTCTTTTTCACGACAAGCGTCATCCGAGTGAGATGGCGGAATCCGAAATCACTGATTTCCTTACGCATCTGGCCACCCAACGCAATGTGGCCTCTTCAACTCAAAACCAAGCGCTGAGCGCGCTGCTTTTTCTCTACAAAGAGGTGCTCAAGCAAGAGATCGGATGGCTGGATGGCGTGGAGCGCGCAAAAAAACCGGTGCGGCTGCCGGTCGTACTCACACGTGACGAAGTGCACAATGTTTTTCTCCACCTGCGCGGTACGTCCCGGCTGATGGCAAGTTTGCTTTATGGCAGCGGACTTCGTTTGATGGAATGTGTTCGGCTGCGAGTCAAGGATGTCGATCTTGGTTACTTGAGAATCACGGTACGCGAAGGCAAAGGCGCGAAGGATCGAGTAACGATGCTGCCCGTCAACTTGGCAGAACCATTGCGCCGACATTTGTCCAGAGTGAAAGCGCAGCACGAGCAAGATGTCCAGGACGGTTTCGGCGCAGTGCTTCTGCCCTCGGCGCTGGCGCGCAAATTTCCAAACGCGGAACGCCAGTGGAGTTGGCAATATGTTTTTCCATCGACGCGCATCGGTGTCAATCCTCGCTCAGGAAACAAACTTCGGCATCACGTCGCCGAAAGCGTTTTGCAGCGCGCGCTTAAAGATGCGGTCGTCGCGTCAGGGATTTCCAAACCGGCTACGTGTCATTCGCTCCGTCATTCATTTGCCACGCATTTGCTCGAGAATGGGTACGACATTCGCACAGTGCAGGAGTTGTTAGGTCACAAGGATGTGAGCACGACGATGATTTATACGCACGTGCTGAACAAGCCGGGGATCGGAGTAAAAAGTCCGTTGGATTGATCGATCCATCTCAGTCGAACAAATTGTATTTCACGATCGCGTAGATAGCGCGAAACCCATCCTTCCAGCCGACTTTCTTTCCCTCTTCGTAGGTGCGGCCGTTGTAGGAAATTCCGACTTCGTAAATGCGACAGCGTGCTTTAGCCAGCTTTGCCGCCAGCTCCGGTTCGATCCCGAAACGGTTCTCGCGCAAATCGAGCTTCGGAATGAGCGAAGCGCGAAACGCTTTATATCCGGTTTCCACATCCGAGAGATTCAGGTTCGTGAACATGTTTGAAAGCAGCGTGAGAAATCTGTTTCCCATCATGTGCCAGAAATAAACTACGCGGTGCGGTCGTCCGCCCATAAAGCGCGAACCAAAAACTGCATCTGCGCTTCCTGAGAAAATTGGTTCGAGCAAAATCGGATATTCGTTTGGATCGTATTCGAGATCGGCGTCCTGAATGACAACAACCTCGCCTGTCACATCGGCAAATCCGGCACGCAACGCTGCTCCTTTGCCGCTGTTTTTCGGTTGATAAATAACTTTGTCCGTGATCGCCGCCACATTTTCACGCAAGATTTCGCGCGTTCCGTCGGTCGAACAATCATCGACGATAATGATCTCGAGATCTTTCAGAGGGCAGGCGCGCACGGAGCGAACGAGTTGTTCGATCGTCTCTCGCTCGTTAAAACAGGGAATGACGACCGAGACTTTCATGCCGTTTGTGCTTTGACCCACTCGATTGTTTTGCGAATGCCGTCACGCTTTTCAATCTTCGGCCGCCAACCGAGCAAACGTTCAGTCTTTCCAATATCGGCCACGAAAAACTTCTGGTCGCTGTGCCGCCACGGCAACTTTCGATAATTCAGTTTCACGTCGAGTTCTTCCTCCAAAATCTGAAACAGCTCGAGCAGCGAGCAACTGTTCGCCATCCCGCCTCCGATATTGAATGCCTGGCCGTGCACTATGTCGATCTTGTCGGCCGCAGCGAAGTAACACGCCACACAATCGTCCACAAAAAGTAAATCGCGCACTTGTTTCCCGTCACCGGAAATTGTGAAAGGCTCGCGCTTCGGATCGTGTTTTGTTTCGATCGCTTGACGACAAAACCATCCGACCCAGCCTTGATCGAACGTCGCAAACTGCCGTCCGCCAAAAATTGTCGAGTGCCGAAATACCACCGTCTTCAAATTATAAACGCGGGCAAAGTCGAGCATGTATTGATCGGCCGCGCCTTTGGAACAACCGTAAGGCGTTTGGAAATCGAGCGGCTCGTCTTCGTTAATTCCGTTCGGCATTTCCGGAGCCGAATAACGAGTTGGGTCTTCAATTAATTTCGCGCCGGCAAGCTCGCCGTACACTTTGTTGCTCGACGAATAAACGATCGCGGCGCCAGGGCAAGAGCGGCGCACAGCATCGAGCAGATTGAAACTGCCGAGCGCGTTCGTTTCAAAATCTTTTCTCGGATCTTCCATCGAAGTAGTCATGGCCACCTGTCCGGCAAGATGAAAAATCGCGCCGGGTTGCACCTTGTCGATCAAACGCGCCACGTCGTTGCTTTTACGAATATCGCCTTCGATAAAATCGAATTTACCGAGGGTGCGGAGCCAATCGAGATTATCCGCCGCGCCATGACGCGAAAGATTATCGAAGACGGCGACGTCATCGCCGCGCTCTACGAGCCGGGCCGCAATGTTGCTGCCAACGAAGCCGCATCCGCCTGTGACCAGGTATTTCATGTCGATGTACGCTTTGCTTTCACCTTCAATCGCAGCAAGCGAAACAAGGTTCCGAGATAACCAAGAATAAAAACAAGAAGCCGGCGCTTCGTCTTGCCCGCTTTTCTTTTTTCAAATGTGGACGGCACTTCCTTGATCCGAAACTCTTTTCGCGGCCCGACGAGTTTAACCAGGATTTCTTCGACAATATCAAAGTGATTGCATTCGAGCTGCAAGCGCCGCACGTCAATTCCTCGATAAAGCCGGAAGCTGTTCGAGACATCGTAACATTTCAAATTCAGCACCAAGCGAAAAATGATGTTCACGATATGACTCATGAAAATCAAAATCGCCGGGTTCTCCGTCTTTCCGCCGCGCACATAACGCGAAGCGACCACGAGATCGAATTCATGCCGATGTTGCCACAGCTGCGGGAAGATTCGCGAATTGTGCGACCCATCCGCGTCCATCATCATAATCCACCGGCCGCGCGCGTCCGCGATTCCAGTGCGAACGGCGTCACCATAAAGATCGCCGCCGCGCCGCGGCAGATATGTCACGCCAAGAGCTGCGCATAACGCCGGCGTGTCATCGCGCGGCTGTTGTGCATCCACGACAAGGATCTCGTAGCTCGACGTCAAACTTTGCGCGCTTTCCTTAAGAATCGGCAGCAGTTGTTTCAAGCTTCCCGCTTCTTCGTAAGCCGGCAGAACAACACTCAATTCGATTTCGTTCATCGCGTGCCCTTCGGATTGCCGATCTTAAGAGAAGGGAACGAACTGCGCGCCAACTCCCAAACCGCTTGCGCAATATTTTCTCGTGGCTTCCATCCCAGTTCTCGGCTGGCGCGTGTGATGTCCGCAGCCATGAACATTTGCTCGTGCGGCGAGTATTCGCGCGCGCCAAAGAGAAGATCGACATCGATGTTCAGCGCGTGCACTACGAAAAGAACAAGCTCACGCAGCGTGCGCGTGCCGCCACTGCCAAGATTAAAAACGCGCACTTGGTTGTCAGATCTTTTGAGAGCGGCGGCGATCGCTCCGCTGGCAATGTCGTTCACGCTGGCATGATCGCGCACTTGGTTGCCGGCGGACATTTCGAAAGGTTTTTTCTCCAGCGCACTGCGCAGGAGAGATGGAAAAAGTCGCGTGCCGACATCTCCTTCGCCCGTAAAAGAGAACGGCCGAAGAATCGTCAAATGAAGATGTCGATCTTGCGCGATTGATCCCAATCTTTTTTCCGCTTCGGCCTTAGACGCGCCGTAAGAATGTGTGGTGCCGAGCGGATCGTCTTCGCGCAACGGCCGTCCTTGATCTTTGTAGGCGAGTCCGCTGCTAACGTGAACGAAATGACAACCGTCGAGCGCACTCGCCGCTTCGGCCAAACGCGCTGGCAGTTCCACGTTTGCTCTTCTCAGCGTCGCTTTATCCGGCCGAGGTTGCTGCATTCCGGTTGCCGCCGCATGAATTAAAACAGTCGGCTCAAATTCATGGAGCGCGTGTTCGATTTCCTCGCGCTGATCAAGATCGACAATGCGATTTGTAATGTGGCTCGCGGACTTCGGAGGTTGGCTCCGATAAAGTGCGAGCAGCGCGACGTCGCTCCGGTCAGCGAGCTGTTTGATGATCGCGCGTCCGAGCATTCCCGAAGCGCCGGTCAGCGCGACGCGATTATTTTGCACGGACAAATTTCTCGACCGTGTCGATCACGTAATCGAGCATCTCTTGCGAAAGCCCCGGATAAACGCCAAGAAAAATCG